>CAZGDC010000176.1:0-5159 GCA_964524405.1 uncultured Roseivirgaceae bacterium | reverse complement strand
CCCCTACCCTTTGGGTCGGAAACAAGATTGTTTGCAAAGCAAACTCCAACGAATACTCCGATGGCTCTGCCTCGGGGTAGTTTAATTCGGATTGAAGCTAAAAAAAGTCGATTTTGGGCATAAAAAAAGGTGGTAAAAAACCACCCATTTTAAAAAAATGCAGGAATAAATTACCCTTTGTTCTTTTTGTCTTGAACTTCCTTACGAATGTCTTGAGCTATATTTTTCATCTCTTGCATTCCTTTTCTCACTCTAGTTCCAGCAGCGTTATTGCCTTTATCATAGAATTTGTCAAAATCGCCTTCAAGTCCATTAACAAGGTTTTGTAATTCTTCGAATCTTTTCATTTCAGTTTAAAGTTTTAAGGTTATTAAATTATTTATTAAATTATTATTTAGCCAATATAGTTAAAATGTATATAAAACAACACCCTAACGGCATTTTTTGGCTATTATTCGCTAAATTCTACTAGTTTTTGCTCTTTATAGTACCCATCATCCAGTTTTTTCTTCACATTTACAAAAGCACTAATAGTTTGTTCAACGTCTGCTAGGGTATGATCTGCTGTAGGAATAATCCTTAAAATAATAGTGCCACGAGGCACCACAGGGTAAATAATAACAGAGCAAAAAATACTATGATTTTCACGTAAATCCATGGCTAAATTAGCGGCTTCGCCTACCGTTCCGTTTAAAACAACAGGTGTTACGGGGCTTGTGGTAGTGCCAATATTAAAACCGTTATTTCTATACCCTTCTTGCAACGCATTTACTACCTTCCACAGGTTTTCTCTAAGTTCGGGTTTGGTTCTTAAAAGCTCAAGCCTTTTTAAGGCTCCTATAACCAACGGCATAGGCACTGATTTTGCAAAAATTTGAGAACGTGTATTAAACTTCAAGTATTCAATTATATCTTTATTGCCTGCTATAAATGCACCAATACTTGCCATTGATTTAGCAAATGTTGAAAAGTATAGGTCAATTTCGTCTTGAACTCCTTGCTCTTCACCTGCGCCTGCACCCGTTTCACCCATTGTTCCAAATCCGTGTGCGTCATCAACAAGCAACCTAAAATCAAACTTTTTACGCAAAGAAACTACCCCTTTTAAATCACCTACATTACCCGACATCCCAAAAACACCTTCGGTAATCACTAGTATTCCGCCTCCCGTTTCATCAATAATTTTTTTCGCTCGTCCTAATTGCTTTTCTAAGCTCTCCATATTATTATGAGGATACACAAATCGTTTGCCCATATGAAGCCTCACACCATCTACTATACTTGCGTGCGATTCTGCATCATACACAATTACATCTCTTCGGTCAACAATGGCATCAATAGCAGACATAATGCCTTGGTAGCCATAATTTAGTAACATACAAGCCTCCTTCTGAACAAAGTCAGCAAGTTCATTTTCAAGTTCGTCATGAAAAACCGTATTGCCAGACATCATTCTAGCTCCCATTGGGTAGGCAAGTCCCCATTCTTTGGCAGCGTCTGCATCTGCTTTTCTAACTTCGGGATGATTAGCCAAGCCTAAATAATTATTAAGACTCCATGTTAACACCTCTTTCCCTCTAAATTTCATACGAGGAGCAATTTCTCCTTCTAATTTTGGGAACATAAAATAGCCTTCTTCCACATTTGCATGTTTCCCAAGAGGGCCTCTATCGAGCATTAATTTTTTAAATATATCCACTATGTAATCAATTTTAATTTAAAACCTTCATCATTATAATGGTGGCAAAGATACATACAATTGATTTTATAAAAAATTGTATGAGCGTTGTATTTATCTAAGCCTTACACATCCATCATTTATCCTACTTATAAGTATTAATCGTAGCATCCGTTTAGTACTATTGTACAAATATTAATTTGGAATGCTAAAAATAAAAAAATTACTTATTGCCAACCGTGGCGAAATTGCCATTAGAGTAATTCGTACTGCCAAGGAAATGGGTATAAAAACAGTAGCTGTGTATAGCGAAGCAGATCGGTCTTCTCCACATGTATTAATGGCAGATGAAGCCATTTTACTAGGCCCTCCTCCTTCTTCAGAGTCCTATTTATTAGGCGATAAAATTATAGAAGCGTGCCTTAAACTACATGTAGATGCTATCCACCCTGGTTATGGTTTCTTATCTGAAAATGCAGTGTTTGCAGATAAGGTAGAAAAAGCAGGACTTATTTTTATTGGCCCATCACCTGAAGCTATAAAAGTAATGGGCAACAAATTAGCGGCAAAAAAAGCAGTAGGCGCCTATAATATACCTATGGTGCCAGGCACTGACGAAGCCATAACCGACCCTATATATGCAAAAGAATTAGGGCGTAAAATTGGATATCCTATTTTAATTAAAGCAAGTGCAGGAGGTGGAGGCAAAGGTATGCGTGTTGTTAAAAAGGAGGAAGAACTGGAAGAAAATATGAACCTCGCCATTAGCGAGGCTACTTCATCATTTGGCGATGGATCCGTTTTTATTGAAAAATACATCGAATCAAATAAGCATATTGAAGTACAGATTTTAGGCGACAAGCATGGCAATATTTTATACTTGCTCGAACGTGAATGCTCCATACAACGAAGGCATCAAAAAGTAATTGAAGAAGCTCCTTCAATGGTGATTTCAGAAAAATTACGCAAAGAGATTGGTGAAGCTGCTGTGCGAGTGGCAAAATCCTGTAATTATTACAGTGCTGGCACCGTTGAGTTTATTTACGAAAACGGGTCTTTTTATTTTTTAGAAATGAATACTCGCTTGCAAGTAGAGCATCCTGTTTCTGAATTAATAACGGGCATAGACTTGGTTGAACAGCAAATTTTAATTGCCGAAGGGAGCGCGCTAAAAATTAAACAACAAGATATTAAATTGAATGGCCACGCCTTTGAAGTAAGAATATATGCCGAAGATCCTGAAAATAATTTTTTACCTGATATCGGAACACTTACTACCTATGTTAGGCCACAAGGGTATGGCGTACGAGTTGACGATGGTTTTGAGCAAGGAATGACAATCCCTATTTATTATGACCCCATGATTGCCAAACTAATTACCCATGGTAGTACCCGAGAGGAAGCTCGAAAACGAATGATACGAGCTATTGAAGAGTACTCAATTACTGGCATTAAAACCACGCTCCCATTTTGCAAATTTGTGTTTGAGCACCCCACTTTTATTGATGGTAGCTTTGATACAAAATTTGTAGAAACGCATTTTAATGATTCAAGCTTAAAAACCGAGAATTTAGCAGAAGAAAAAGTGGCAGCAACAATGGCAGCACTCTTGTTTACTAAAAGTTCGAGTAGCTCAGTAAAAATTACTGACAAGAAAAAAAAGCTTTCTAGTTGGAGAAAAAGAGCATTTATATGATAGAACTTAAATTTCCTCTTATTTTGGCTTCCGCCTCTCCTAGAAGAAAAGAGCTTTTAAACAAACTAGCATTCTCGTTTGTGGTAAAAACAGTTGATGTGAAGGAACACATACCTGAAGATATAAAACCTAAGGAGGCTGCGCTCTACTTGGCTAAACTAAAAGGCGATGCACACCATTTATTGGCCAAACATCATATTGTTATTACCGCAGACACTGTGGTAATTGCTAATAACACTATTTTAGGAAAACCGACTTCCAGTGCTGAAGCCAAAGCGATGCTTACTCTTTTAACCAATAGCACCCATGAGGTAATTACAGGCGTAAGTATTAGATCAAATAATGAAGTACACTCCTTCGATGTTTCTACCAACGTTATTTTCGGGTCTCTTTCTAGTGCAGAAATAGACCATTATGTTAATTCCAATTTGCCCTTTGATAAAGCAGGCGCCTATGGCATACAAGATTGGATTGGACTTATTGGTATTTCAAGCATTGAGGGATCTTACTATAATGTAATGGGCTTACCAACCCAAGAGGTATATGCATGCCTTAAAAAATATTTTTTAAAAGCATAGGCATTGTAATTACCGTATTAGAACTGGTTATTTTTCACAGGCCCATGATTACAGTAAATAATTTTACCTCAACCTTATAAATAATTCAATCTAACTTATAGGACATCTCAAAATTAATGTAAATTACAAAGACAAAAAGAAACGGCAGACCAATAATAAATATGTGGCTAAAAAAGCCTATAAAAAAAACTTAATTATGAGAAGTGTTTTAGGAATAATTTTATTTGCAGTAGTTACATCTACATCATTCGCCCAAACTAACTATCAGGATGTGATTTATTTAAAAAATGGCAGCATAATTAGAGGCACAATAATTGAACACATTCTTGATAAATCAATAAAAATTGAAACCGCAGACAAAAGTGTATTTGCATATAATATGTATGAAGTAGAAAAACTTACTAAAGAAGAAAACCTTATGGTTAAGGGTAAGCAATCTTCAGAAAAAAGAAGAGGTTTTATTGGGTTGTCTTTGGGAGCTAACATTCCAATAGGTTTATATGGTAGTACTTCTGGCAATGCTGCTGGTTACGCTAAAACAGGGTTACAGATTAATCTAATTAATTTCGGTTATTTATTTTCAAAAAATGTGGGTATTACTGCAACTTGGTTTGGTGCAGCCAATTTATTAGATGATGGATTGGAGGTAAACATTTGGTCTTATGGAGGACTTATGGTGGGCCCATTATTCTCAGTACCTGTTTCTGAAAATGTTGATTTTAACATCACACCAATGATTGGCTATGCTGTTACAACAGAACCGTTTTTTTCTGAAAGCGCAGCAGCTTCTATTGCATTTAACTTTGGTGCCACATTTCTTTTTAATTTAAGCGAAAAATTTGCATTGACTTTGGGCGCAGACTATTTTTCAACAAAATCAACATTTGAACAATTAGGATTTGAACAATCTATCAGAAGTATTTCAATAAATGGTGGTTTTGCATTCAAGCTAAAATAAAAACATATAACATCAGTTAAAACGTCATAGTGCGTTCTTTAATTGGTTTTGTAAAACTCTAACGTGCTTATTTTAGAAAAGCAGATTGATATGGCTGCAGCGATAGATTATCTCCATTAATAATAGGCTCTTGTCCAAAATAGAACTGCACACTTGTACAGCTAAGGCTCTGTAATGAGATATCAACTTCCGCCCCTGTAAGATTATGGATTACCACTACTCTCTCTTCTCCTAAAGTTCTAACATAGC
>CAZGDC010000175.1:0-5168 GCA_964524405.1 uncultured Roseivirgaceae bacterium | reverse complement strand
TCTGAAATAGGAGGAAATATTTGGCTTTTTTCAGTTGAAAACAAGCATTTTTTTTTGATTGGGCGCACCTATCCCAAGGTCGTTTTTTTTGACAAAATAACAACCGCTACTGAGTGATTATCTCTCGAAATAAATCTTTGTAAACAAAGGATTTTGAAAGTTGATAATAGATTCTCCTTTTGGTAATCTTTATGGTTGCTCCAACCTTTAGAAGATAAGTTCTTATACCATTTTAATTTTGAGATGTCGTAATAATTAGATTGAACTATTTTTCTCAATATCGAGGCAAAGTCATTTAGCCTAACTGGTTACGGTATATTATTTTAACGATGAGAATGTGAAAAAGAAGCAATCTAATGCGGCATCTCAATATTAAAATGGTATTATAGAACTCATTTGCCATTTTTTTGCAGCTTTAACCGAGGTTTTCTTTATCTTTTGTTTGATAAGCAAAAACATTTCATAAGCAAGACTACTGATGAAAAGACTTCTTGTCTAGCCCATTACGCACAACTGGTCACAAGCTTATCAAGCTTGGAAAGGGTGCCTTTTATTGCCCCGTTTTAAAGAATATCGAAGCCAATTTACTATGGTGTAGGTAGTCTAAAACTATTAAATCCCCATAGAGAAAAATGCCCGAACCCACTACCGGAGGTTGAGCTCAACAGGGGCTACAATGAACCGAAGCCTTGCTTCGCATCATTGTAGCTTAATTTTAGCAATAGTTAAAGGATTTTGGCTGTTGTAGATAGCATTATTTAAAGGGGATGTTTCCATGCTTTTAGGTGCTTGAATACCTTTTTCAAGGTTTTCTATTAGAAATTGTAGAATAGGTTTAATCTGTCTAGCATAAATTTCTACATTTGCTAACCTATCTTCGTTGTCTCCGAAAGATGGCCATGAGTAGGAACTAACAGTGGTTCTTATTTGTCGGTTTGTTAGTTGGTATTCTTTGGGCACATAATCTTCGTTATGAAAGGCATTATTATCCTTTTTAAAAATAGGCATTCTATATTCAGCATCTTTCCCTGTTGGTATTCCCTGTATTCCTTTTACAACATGAGTATCTCCTGAAAGGTCGTATTTATCTGCTGAAATATCACAAATTACAGCATCAGGTCTTAATATTTCTAATTGTTCTTTGTCAATTATATGCAGGTGATTTTTTCCATCAGGACGATAAGTCGCATCAATCAAAAGATCGGCATTAGGTAAAGCAAATTTATTCATAAATTTTTTATCGCCAGTTTCTCTAAAGCCTAAAGCAATAACCTCTATTTGGCAATTGCCTTTTTCAACAAGTTCTTGTCGCAAGCCTGTATAACGAAAGTTAGCCAAAGCATTAATTGCATTTGCGCCCACTTTTCCTGTACCCATTACATAAGCTTTAATATGAGGTCGAAATTTTGAATACCATTTTTCATCTCCCCAAGATTCTTTTAAAGCAATAATTCCGGCTTTAACGGCATTAAAACTAGTGGCTCTTAAGTCTTCGACTACCCGTCTATTGTTTGTTTCATCTATTATTTCATCCAACGAAATGGTATGTATATTTCTATCATAAAACATCTTGTTTCGACTCTCATGTGTGTTGTAATGTAAAAAAGCCAATAGCGTTTGACCTTCACCCATCATATCAATCTCCTTTTGAGATGGTGCGGTAATGCAAATAATATAATCAGAATCAGAAAACACTTCTTCTTTGGTTTTAAAAAAAACGTTATCGGTTTGGTAATCCGATTCAGAAAATCCGATATCCTCTCCATACCCCTCTTCAAGGTATGTTGAAATTTTACCTGTATTAGCTATTGCTTTTACCAAATGAGGTGGGTAAGAGCGTCTAATTCCTTTAATTAAGTCCATTTCTGGAAATCCAAATATCTTCATGTTTTATGTATTATTGTTAACGTTAAATGTATGGTGTCGTAGCGTCCCGTAGGGTGCTATGCACTATACAGAATGTTGAACTAACCCTCCTTTCAGTCGGGAGCTAATCTGCTGCAAGATAGATTAATGATGGATATCTTTATCATATAATTGAAAATTATAAATATATGTTAAAAAAAAAGCAAACCCATTGAAGAGAGTGCAATTGAAAGCGTTCCATATTTTGGTGCTTTGTGTACCAAGTTAGACCATAGCTTTGCCATTAATGGCAAAGCAAAAAGCACCCTTTCCAACTATAAGCGCTGCTTGGCACTAAAACAAATCACACTAAAATAACAGAAATTACTTCTACAAAAAAGGCGGAAACCATGCTTTACAAATGCCCCAGTTGTAAAGAGGGAACCTTGGAAACGATACTCGTTTTTGGTAAACGAGGGCCTCCAGAAGGGTGGCAAACCACGAACAACAAACCAATACCTACTTTGCTATGAATCAACTAAAAACAAAACCCGCTAAAAGCGGAATGGAAGAGTATGGCCTATAGGTTAAAGCTTGGGCTATGAAACAAAGAATATGACTTAACTCAACCAAATAGTAACCGAACGCGAGCGTATTTTATTGCAATTTGGGGGTTCTCTGCAAAGACTTAAAATTAAATCCCTACACCAAGCAAACGTTTTCCCCATAAGCAAGATGCAGGTTAGTCAACTAAGCATACAGTTTTGGCCTATCAGCAAACCGTATGCTTAGTTATTACCACACGTAATTTTAATCATAATGAAATCTACATTTAATAATTCTAATTTCATCTTCTCGAACTTGATAAATTAATCGATGTTCTTGATTAATTCTCCTCGACCAAAACCCACGGTAATTATGTTTTAAAGGTTCTGGTTTTCCAATTCCTTCGTAAGGTTGTCTTGAAATATCTTTTATCAGTAAGTTTATTCGTTTCAGCATTTTTTTGTCAATTTTTTGCCAATACAAATAATCGTCCCAAGATTCGTCTACAAATATATACTTCATTATTCAATGAGTTCTTTGCTAAATGAGTCTTTACTTTTAAATTTTTCAATAGCAGAATCTAATCGTGCTATATTTTTTCCTGAAGACATTTCGTATTGAGTAGTCAGAAGAGAATTATATTCTTCTAGTGAAATCACTACAACACCGGAGTTTTTCCCTCTATTGATAATTAATGTTTCAAAATTTTCAGTAACTCTGCTGAAGTATTCTTTTATATCTTTTCTAAAATCAGATATTGTTGCTGTAATCATAATTCATATAATTTATTGTACAAATATACGTACAAAAAATGATGTTTTCAAATGTGAGTAGGTTTTTCTTTTAGTATTACACACGTTTTAACTGACAATGGTCTTGAATTTACCAATCGTTTATTAAAAGATAAAAAAGGAAAATACTGTGCAAAACCAAGTAAATTAGACGTTGTATGTGAACAAAACAACATAGACCATAGATGTACAAAGCCATTTACACCAAAGACTAATGGAATGGTAGAAAAAGCAAATGACATCATTAAAAAGAAAACAATTAAAATAACCAAATATAGTTCTCTAGAAGAAATGAATGATGATTTAATGGACTTCTTAATACATTATAATCTTTACAGAAGACACGGAAGTTTAAGGAGAGAATTAAAAGTAAAAACACCTTATAATGCAGTTGAAAAATGGTACGAATTAGACGGAAAAATATTTAAAATAAAACCAATAGACTTTAGAAATAAAATACTAACTTTGAAAACCTAAGCAAGTTGAAAAAAAAACAACCTTGTGAAACTTAACAATTAATTTAATTAAAAAAACACAATCATGAATAAAAAATTACTTCTTTTTTACAGTATTTTACTAATTAGTGTTACTTCTATTTTTGCTCAAACAGCCACCCATTTAAATTTTGATGGCGTGAATGATGAAGTAGATTTAGGGACTTCATTAAATAGCATTTTAGACCCCATAAATACTATTACAGTAGAAGCTTGGGTGCGCCCAGAAACCAACACTGGATTAGGTGCTATTATCGGAAATTATGAGAATTCTGTAAATTCAATGCAATTTTTATTACGTAGAGAAAATGCAAACTATGCTTTTTGGACAAACGATGGTGGTGGTTATAAAAGGGTATTAGCAGGTGCAGTTATAATTAACACTTGGACGCATGTTGCAGGGGTCTGGGACGGAAATGAAATGCGCATCTATATTAACGGAGCACTTATTAATACTCTTACAGGAGTAACAGGTGCCAGCTTTATACCCGATTCCAATACCACAAAAATTGGGTACAATCAAAATGGAGAAGGTTATGCAGGTGATATTGATGAAGTGCGCATATGGAGTACCACACGTACGCTTTCAGAAATTAATGACAATAAAGATTGTGAACTACAAGGTAACGAGTCTGGTTTGGTAGCGTATTATAATTTCAATCAAGGAGTGAGTGGTGTTAACAATACAGCTATAACGACATTAATAGATAGCTCTACCAATACAAATAATGGTACACTTAGTAATTTCACACTAACAGGAGCTACTTCAAACTGGCAAGCAGGCTCAGTTATTGATACAGGTAGCAATTGTACGGTATTAGCTATTGAAGAAAGTACTTTTGACACTGAAGGTTTTACGGTATACCCAAACCCAACAACGGGTGTATTAAACATTCAGTTACAAAATAACAGTACCGCAACCGCATTGGTATATGATATTATGGGCAGAAAAGTATTATCAAAAAAGATAAACACTACAGATACCTTAAACGTATCAAACCTAAACAGTGGGGTGTATATTTTACAAATCACTACCAAAAATGGGACAATAAGTAAACGTATTGTAAAAAGATAATGAAATTTTGGGGGTATAATCAGTTTTAATGAAATTGGCTATATATTTAAAAAGAGTTTTACTGAAAAGTAAAGCTCTTTTTTTGTTTTATCATCTCGTCCCGACAACTATCGGAAGTAGCGGAGATATCTCACAAGTAGCTCACATAAATTCACCTCTTTTGTATGTCATGCAATTTATCACTTCATATTAAACTATTAAATTTTTAAAACTTCATAATTCAAGTTTATTACGTATTCCTAATGCCTAAAATTCATTCTCAAAAACTCCTCTTTTTACCAAATCAGGTCATTCACATACAAAGTTTGGTCATTCATCCCACATATTGCAACCGCGTTGATTAATTGAATACGTTTGTGTTATTATTAATCTCGCATTAATAGGTATTTAATTTTAAGCCGCATATTTTATACTTGG
>CAZGDC010000174.1:0-5173 GCA_964524405.1 uncultured Roseivirgaceae bacterium | reverse complement strand
AATCGGACGATGCCTTGAGTGGAGAACTAACATGGAAAATAATTGACCAAAGAGGAGTAGAGTTTGCCTCGGAGCAATTTTATTTTAGTAATGGAGCTTATGGGTATGATACAAGCAATATACCCAATGGGATTTACTATTTAATTATCCAGTCTCAACAAGGAGCATTCACCTACGAAAAGCTTGTTATTATGCACATATAGTGAGCTTTTTGATACTACATCAATTTTGAAGTCTTAGAATGCGGGTTAAGAAAGTTCTCTAATATCTACAGGAATTACTCTTGATACACCCTGTTCCACCATCGTAATACCGTAAATAACATCGGTGCTTACCATCGTTCGCTTATTATGAGTAACGATGATAAACTGCGATTCGTTTGAAAAATCCCTAATAATTTTATTAAACTTATCAATATTAGCATCATCTAGTGGAGCATCAACCTCATCGAAAATACAGAAAGGAGCTGGTTTTAATAAATAGATAGCAAAAAGGAGCGAGGTCGCTGTTAGTGTTTTCTCCCCACCAGAAAGTTGGTTAATAGATAATGGCTTTTTGCCTTTTGGCTTTGCAATTATTTCAATGGCCGACTCCAGTGGGTTAGAGGGGTCTGTTAATATTAAATCGCATTGGTCTTCTTCGGTAAAAAGAGACCTGAAAACTTTTATAAAATTTTGCTCAATTTTTGTAAAAGCATCTAAAAAAGTTGCTTTGGCAACTAAATCTATTTCTGATATAGTGGAAATAAGAGACTCTTTTGCTTTTTCTAAGTCTTCTTTTTGGCTCGAAATAAAAGTGTATCTTTCTTTTATTTCATCATAAGCCTCTAGTGCCATGGGGTTTATAGTCCCAATTTTCTCAATCTTATCTTTTAAAATTTGCACTTCTTCGGTTAACGAATCTACATTATAATCATTTTCTAATGCATCCGAATGGTGCATTATGGTCTTTAATTCTACTTCAAATTCTACTTTTAACCGTTCTTTAATCGAACTTAGTTCTAATTTTTTCTCATTTAGTGCATTGGTAAGTTCTAGGATAAATCCATCAATAGTTGATTGTTGGTTTTGAATTCCTCTATGCTCTTTTTCTGCTTTTTCTATGTTGCCTCTATTAGCATAGTATTCTTTTTCTGCTTCATTAACTCCTAGTTCAATGGCTTCTTTCTCCGCATATAAATCAATTAACTTATCATCATTGGTATCTGAGTTTGTTAGTAATGTTTTTATTTCAGTATCATTTGTTTTTAATTCAGCATTATGTTTTTCAATACTAGCTTTACTCGATTCAAAGGTGGTTTTCTTAAAGCTAATTTCTTGTTCTAAGCTGTTTCTTTTGTTTTGAAATTGATAAAATTTAATATTGGCTTCATTATACATGTTACCCTTTTCAATTAGCAGACTATTATGAGCCTCAAATGATTGTTTTAAGTCAATTAATTGATTTTTGCTTTCTTCTATCTTTGTAGAAACGGAGTTTGATAGAGGAACTAAAGCCTCATTTTTTATATTAATGAGGTTAATTTGTTCCAATAATTCTTCTTTGTCAACAGCTGTTTGAGATATAAGCGAAGTAAATTGTTCTTGCTTGGTGGTTAGTGTAATATACTCTTCGTTTATTAAATGGAGTTCTTCTGTTCTTTGTTGAATAATTCCTTTTTGAACAGAGGATTTTTGCTTTTCAAGTTTTGAGTGACTATCAGTTAATTCGATATGTATCTTACCAAGTTTTTTATCTAACACTTTAATGTCCTTGGCAAGCTGTTCTAAATTTTTAGCTCTGCCAATTTTTTTTCCTTCAAATAGACCAACCGATCCTCCAGATAGGCTTAATGGTTGCTTAATGTATTTGCCCGATTTGGTAATAAAAATAGCTTCATTAATGGGAGGAAAACCTTGTTCATCAGAATCAACCATATATACATTATCGAGTAAATGAGCTATTAAAAGTTTGTATTTATCGTCAAACTCCATAATCTCGGTGGCTGGAAACGCATGTTCAATTAAATGGGTAGTGCTTGGAGTAAAACCTTTAAAAGCTTCGAGAATAAAAAAATTAGCTTTCCCTTTTGAAGCATCACTTAGTAAGTTAATGGCACTTAAAGCCTGATTGTAGGTATCTACTACATAATAATTGAGATAGGGCTCCAAATAGTTTTCTATTGGTATTCGGTAGTCTTGCTTACAAGTAATTAAATCAGATAGGAGAGGAGCTTCTACATTCCAGTTTGTTGTTTTCTTTAAAAACTTTATGGCTTCTGGAAACCCTTCTAAACTATCGACTAATGATTTGGTAAGATTATATTCGTTTTGCTTTGCGTCTAATTTTCGTTTTATTTCTGCGCTTTCATCTTTAATTACAGAAATGGTATTTTCAGCTTGTTCAATTTGTTCAACTAGCCGTTGCTCGTTTTCTTCTAATTTTTTTAACGTTTTTTTCTTAATTTCTAACGTTTCGGCTAGCGTTTTAATGCGGTCGTCAAACTCAACCAAATTAGCAGTTTTTTGAGAGCTAGAGGAAGCCGCTTTTTCTAATTGCTGTTTAAGTGAAGAACGTTGAATTTCGTTAATTTCAATTTCTTTTTGTACGTGGTATAATTCTTCATTATTAGTTTGGTGTACCATATTAAACGATTCAGATTCTTCTTTCGCTTTAAGAGTAATGGCACGTTGTTCTTCCTTGTTCGCATGATAGCCCTCAAGCATTAGTTCTAATTCACTAAATTGCTTTTGAATTGTTTCGTATTCAGTATTTAAACTTTTAATACTAAAAGCCGATCGTTCATTACTTTTTTTATCGAGTTCTATTTGAGAACGAATGTCATCTCCTTTATTATTTAAAAACCGTAGGCGCTCATTTTCAATTTTTTTATCACTTTCATAATTCCGAATATCATTCACATGTTCATTTAATGATTTTTGCCTTGAGGATAGTAGCTTCTCTTTTTTTATGAGTTCTTTTTTAAGGCTAGCAACTAACGCTTCTTTCTCTGCAATATATTTACCAAAGTTAATTTTTTTGTCTGTTTCTTGTTCTATTTGCGTTGTGAGCGTATTATATACGTTGGTTTGTGATTTTATAGAAATAGATGCCAGCAATAAACTTTTTTCTTTATAGTCATCTTTTAGTTTAAAATAGCGTTCTGCTTGCCTCGCTTGCTTCTCAAGCGATTTTAAATTTTTTTCAATTTCGTAAAGTAAATCTTCCACACGCTCTAAGTCGGCATCGGTCCCTTCCAACTTTCGGAGTGTTTCTTTTTTACGCTTTTTAAATTTTGATATTCCTGCTGCTTCTTCAAAAAGTCCTCTTCGAGAGTTGTCCTTATCTGAGAGCAGGTCATCAACCATTTTTAATTCGATAATGGCATAGCTATTAGAGGATATTCCTGTGTCGAGAAATAAATTGGTAATGTCTTTTAATCGGCATGGCACCCCATTTAGTTCGTACTCACTTTCTCCAGATCTATAATACCTTCGTGTTATAGTTACGTGTGAATATTCAGTTGGCAAAATATTTTTGGTATTACTAAACGTGAGCGAAACCTCTGCCATTTGTGAAGGTTTTCTCTTTCTAGTACCATTAAAAATTACATTTTCCATTTTATCAGAACGTAGGGTTTTTGTTTTTTGCTCACCTAAAACCCATCTTATCGCATCCACTATATTTGATTTACCACAACCATTGGGGCCAACCACTCCTGTTATGCCTGTATCAAAATTAATTACGGCTTTATCTCCAAAACTTTTAAACCCTTTAATCTCTAATTTTGATAATTGCATACAAATTTGAAAAACATGAATTGATGTAAACAACAAATTTATTTCATTGTATAATTTATTACACGTTTGATTGAATTTATTATCGGTTAAAGTTCCTTATATTTGTTTTAATGGATGATAACATTATTTATTACTTAGTACTTGGAGCTATTTACTTGGTAAGCAAACTACTTAAAAAGAAAAAGTCTCCGCCCCCAATTACACCTCCTGTAGGTGATATGGGTGATATGGGTGATATGGGTGATATGGCGCAAGAAAGAGAACCCACTAAGCCTACACCATCCTCTTTTGAAGACTTATTTCGAGAGATGTCGAACGAGTTTGATAATAAGAAAGAACCAGCTTTTATGCCTGTTGAAATGGTTAAGCCTGTTGAAGAAATTAGATTTGATACGCCTAAGCCAGAAGAACTTACAAGAGAGCAGAAATATGTAAAGAGAAAGCAAAAAGAAGCAGCTGAACTTGAAAAGACGAAAGAGTTACTTCGATTATCGGAAGAAAAAAATGAGTATAAAAATCCTGTGTTAGAGTTATTAAGAGAGGAGGGTGGGGCAGCAAATGCAGTTGTTCTATCAGAAATATTACAGAGACGTTTTTAATCGCAGGGCGATAGCCCATTTGGTTTAATACTCCGATGGCTCTGCCTCGGGGTAGTTCAATTACTAATCGAGCTCAGGTCAAGGGTCTGTTACGAAGTAAACACATTCACACTTGCTATTTTTTCTGCCCAAATTTCGTAAAAAATTCTACGGTTTCTTGTAAAATCTTACGGGTAACTCTAGTTCTACATTAACAAGGATGTTATTAATTTTTCCAACGCGCCAATGTTTTGCACTTGCATTAATCGCCTTAATGGCCGCACCATATTCAGCAGCTTCTATACCCGACATATTTGCATATTCGCCTTTTATATTGGTATAGGCGGTTGAGCCCATGGTTGTTACCACAAAACTCACCCAAATAATTTTATTTTCTTTAACGGTTACTAGGCTGTTAGCATGTTCATCTATTGATGTTAGAATTTGCTCATATCCATTTAAAGGGGTTGGAATTTGAGTAACTTCTTGCAATTGATAGATGTTATTGCTAAAAATTTCATTTGGTAAGCTTCTAAATTTATCAAAACTGTAAATGATACCAAAGCTGCCTTTATTATAACCTTTTAAAGGGGCTTCGTAATCAATGCTGTATTGCTTAAAATCGTTCGCAATAATTTTAGCTATTTCTACATTTGAAGTTAGTTTAAAGTAATAATTTCTAGTTGGGTTTTCTACTTTTAATTCATCCATCACCGATTGAAATTCGATGGGTGCTTTCTCTAACCCAATGCGATAAGGCTGAATTAGCTCCGATTGATTATGGCATGAAAAGGTGAATAATAAAAAACTGACAAA
>CAZGDC010000173.1:0-5205 GCA_964524405.1 uncultured Roseivirgaceae bacterium | reverse complement strand
TTTAGTGGCACTAATTCGTTTAATAATGGAGGAATTCCCTTGGACTGGATAAACCTGGGCCAAAGTGCAAATGTTACTGGTATTAGTATGCAGGGAATGTTTAATGGAGCATCTGCTTTCAATCAGGAGATTGGTTCATGGGATATTGGTAAAGCAAGCAGTATGGTAGATATGCTAAGCAATAGTGGTCTTTCCACCGCCAATTATGATGCAACACTTATTGGATGGGCAGATGATAATAGTGGTACTGAAACTATTCCTTCTGGGAATACACTTGGCGCTACTGGTCTCACATACTGCACAGGACTCTCAGCTAGGACTGATCTTGTTTCTACCTACGGATGGACAATCAGCGATGCTGGAGCATCTTGCCCTGAAATTAATGTATTTGCAGGTATTGATAATACTGGAGCCGCCATACTAGATGCACAAGTGGCAGTAATTGATTTTGGAACTGCCCTTCAAACCAATAACATCACCCAAACATTTGCTATTGAGAATACAGGCACAAGCACATTAACCATCTCAAGCATCGCAGTAACTGGATCATTATTCTGTAAGCAGCACCATTACAACCGTAGCTGCAGGTGCTACTGAAACATTTACAGTCATACTTTCAGGTGTAAGTACTGGTACATTTAATTCAGTCATTACAATTGCCAATGACGATGCTGATGAGAACCCATTTACCTTTTCCGTTACAGGAGTAATATCCATAGTTCCAGCACCTGAAATAAATGTGTTCAATGGATCTACCAATGCTGCTCCTGCCTTAACAGATGCACAAACAGTAGATGTCGATTTCGGGTCAGCTGTTCAAGCTAGTAGCATCACTCGAACATTCATCATTGAAAATACAGGTACTAGTGATTTAACCATTGATAGTATTACAGCAAGCGGAGGTGATTTTACCGTTTCCAGTGTTATTGCAACGGTAGCAATTGGGGCTATCGAAACATTTACGGTTACTTTATTAGGAACCAACACGGGAACCTTCAACTCCATCATTACCATTGTAAGTAACGATGCAGATGAAAACCCTTTTACTTTTCCAGTTACAGGCGTAATAACCGCAGCTCCAGCTCCCGAAATTGCAGTTTACGAGGGAGAAAATAATACAGGAACAGGGATTATAAACGAGCAAGTAGCCCCTATTGATTTTGGTAGTGCAGTTGCTGGTGATAACATTACACGAAGCTTTTCTGTTGAAAATACAGGCTCAGGTGTATTAACTATTACAAATATTACAGCAACTGGTTCTGATTTTTCCATCAGCAGTGCAATCACTACGGTGGCCGTTAGCGAAACGCAAACATTTACGGTAACACTTACTGGAACCACTCCGGGATTATTTAATACAGTCATTAGTATCATTAGTGATGATGCAGACGAAAGCCCATTTACTTTTGAACTAATTGGGCAAATTAATGGCATTAATGTAATTGATGGAGAAGATAATAATGGTGAAATAATTATTTCAGATCAAGAAATAAATGTGGGTACTACACTTGTAAATACAACTATTGATAAAGTTTTCGTTATCGAAAACCTTAGCGCAAATGAATTAATTATTAATAGTATCACTTCTAATAATCCAGTTTTCGAAATAATTGATGCACCTACAACTATTGCACCTGGTTCTTTTGATGTATTTACGGTACGATTAAACGGAGAAATTGCAGGCAATTACACCGGAACACTATTAGTATCAACCAATTTAAATGACTTTTCCTTTATAGTAACAGGGGAACTAATTGAAGGAGACCTTGAAAAACTAACCGTTTATAATGTGGTTACCCCAAATGGTGATGGAGTACATGATTTTCTTAAAATAACCAACATTGAAAATTTTTCAAATAACCAAGTAATGATTTATAATAGATGGGGCGATATGGTTTTTGTTGCCAATGGCTACGATAATCAATCAATTGTTTTTAATGGAAAAGCCTCTGAAGGCAGCAGTAATGAATTAGACAGTGGCAATTATTACTATACCATCCTCAAAGGAAATGGAGAAGAAGCATTGACTGGATTTATATTCTTAAAACGATGAAAAAACAACAACTCATACTCGCATTACTCTTTCTGGGCATAGGCGGTATAGGCTATGCACAACAAGAGGCACTTTATAGTCAGTATCAGTTTAATCAATCGATGATTAACCCTGCATATACGGGTGTAAACGATGTTTTTAATGCAACTGCCATCAGCAGAAGGCAATGGGTAGGGCTTGAAGGAGCGCCTGTTACCAATATGCTAAATGCCTCTACTTCACTACTTAATAACAAGCTAGGTGCTGGTATAATTATAGCGAGCGATACCTATGGGGTTAACAGAAATACCGAAGCCCAAGCTCTATTTGCCTATCGAATAGATTTACTAAATGGAAAGAGTATTTCGTTTGGGATGCAAACAGGCTACAAGCAATATACTTATAATTATGAAAACTTAGTATTAGAACAAAACGATCAAGCACTTGAGTTTTCAAATGGGCAGGTGGCACAGTTTAATGTGGGTGCTGGTATATATTTTACAACAAATCAATACTATGTAGGCATTTCAGTTCCTAAAATGCTTAATACAGAAACCACCGAAAATGGAATTACAAGCACTATTCAAAGAAGAACTTTTTACGTTAGTGGAGGCTATGTTTTTGATCAACTCATCTCCCTTAAAATAAAACCATCTGTTTTAATAAGAGTAATAGAAGGCCAACCTATATCTATTGATTTAAACGCTAGTGTGCTATTATTAGAAACGCTCTGGGTTGGGGCAAGTTTACGTAATTTTAATGCAGCAGGTATTAATAGCCAATTTGAAATAAGTGATTTGTTAAGATTGGGTTACTCCTTTGAGTGGCCATTAAATGAATTAAGCAATAATGCCTTTGGTACACATGAGCTAATGGTTTCTGTTGATTTGGAGCTATTTAATAACCACGCTATAGGCAGAAGGTATTTTTGAGCGCTTTTAATAATCGTGACCTCTTAGGGCAATTGAAGGCGGCTGATTCCTTAAAGAGTCTGAAGGCTCATTTTCATTGAGAGAGTGTTCATCTAACACTGGTTGTCCGGCATCTATCCATGCGCTCAATCATAAACTGCTCACTCTAAAAATTGCTTTACAAGACCGTTGCAAAACAGGAGCGATTAACTCTTTGTCTTCTTTTTTTATGTTTTCTTAAATCCGCAAGCGTTAATTAAAAAAGAGCCAAAAGAATCAATATAATGCGGGTTAATATGGCATAAAACCCATTTAAACTTTTTTGGCTCAACATTCTTCACTCATTTCACCAAATATTGTTTCTAATAGTGATAGTAATATAGAGTGAAAAAACTCAAAAATTATAACTTTATTTTGTTTTTCTACCCTACTATTTCTTCCCTTATCAATCTAATGCTAATATGGTATAAGCGGGTATTTATAATGAATAATCAATCACCATTCTGCTCATGACCTTAATACCAATTACCAAGGCATCGTCTTCTACATAAAAATCGGGAGTGTGGTGCGATGGTGCATCTTCTTCTTTTACAGTTACTGGCGTGCCACCTAAAAAGAAATAGAAACCAGGCACTTCTTGCTGGAAGAAGGAAAAATCCTCTGCTCCTGTTATCGCAGGCACAAGATTTACATTGCTTATACCAACTACACTTTGTAAAGTGGGCAGCATTTTGGCTGTTAAGTCTTCATCATTATACGTGATAGGATACCCTTCGTGAATATCAATTTCTACTGTTGCACCATTACTCTCCCCAGTTTTAATGGCAATGGTTTTAAGTCGTTCGAAAATCAAGTCGCGCATGTCATTATCCAACGCTCGAATGGTGCCAACCAATTTAACTTCTTCTGGAATAATGTTACTACGAACACCGCCATGAATACTGCCAAAAGTTACTACGGCAGCCTCCTTGGTAAGCGGCATATTTCTACTCACAATAGTTTGGGCGTTATTAACAATTTGAGCTGCGGTTACAATAGGGTCAATACTTTTCCAAGGGCGAGAGCCATGAGCCTGCTTTCCATGAATGGTAATTTCAAATGAATTAGAGCTAGCCATAATGCCACCAGGTTTATAATTAATTTGGCCTACATGCGTACCAGAAGAAATATGCAAACCAAATATAGCTTCTACATCTGGGTTTTTTAGAACACCTTCTTTTACCATTAATTTAGCTCCGCCTTCTTCTCCTTTTGGTGCACCCTCTTCGGCTGGTTGAAAGATAAATTTTACAGTACCTTTAATTTCTGATTTTACAGAAGTTAGCACTTCTGCGGTTGCCATTAAAATAGCAATATGGGTGTCGTGCCCACAAGCATGCATCACAGGCACTTCGTTTCCGTTATATTCTCCTATTACCGTTGATTTCCATGGTAAATCTACCCGTTCAGGCACAGGAAGACCATCAATATCGGCTCTTAGCGCAACCACAGGGCCTGGCTTGCCCCCTTTAAGAATGGCTACTACCCCTGTTTTTGCAACACCCGTTTGCACTTCCAACCCTAATAACTTTAAATGATTGGCAATGTATTCGGCTGTTTTAAACTCTCTATTAGAAAGCTCTGGGTATTGATGCAGATGATGTCGCCATTCAATTGCTTTGGCTTCTACTTGCTCGGCAAGGGCTTCCACTTTTGATTGTAGTTTGGTTTTTTTAGGAGGGCTATTAAACCCAAGACAAACACTTAGAAAAAAAATTAAGAAGGTGTATTTTTTAATCATGATACATTAAAGTTGATGAAAAGATAACCTCTAATGTAGTTATTTTTTAGTTAGAGGCAAAAGGATATGAATGAGGTGGCGAAGGAACTATCAACCTGAGTTCGACCTAAGGAGTCCTTTCAGAAAACTAAAGATTGTCTGCTAGATGTTTTCCCTTTGGGCTTTAGCAAAACTTCCCTAAACGTCCTCATATTTTCTTGAATTAACCCGTTAGTCCTACAAAAATCGGTTAAGTTCTAACTAATACAGCAATTTTGTATTATCTGATAAACACATAGTGCTATTTGCTAAAAACTCAAAGAGGAACGTCATTTCGTAGTGCAACGGAGAAATCTTTGCCACTTATAGTAGCTGGCTACATGGCTAATATTCTCCATTAGGAGCCCTTCGTGACCTTCGGAATGACTTGCAGGAGCGGATTTAATGGAATGCTAAGCATTTTTGCTGTATTAGTTAGAACTTAGCCCAAAAATCTAAGTTGT
>CAZGDC010000172.1:0-5248 GCA_964524405.1 uncultured Roseivirgaceae bacterium | reverse complement strand
GGTTGGAGAAATAGTAGTAACCAATGGTGCTTTTAAAATAGATGCTTCTGCTCAATTAAAAGGCATTACAAGTATGATGAATCCAGAAAAGTAAAGAGTAGCTTTATGAGCCTATTAAGCTAGTTTTAGCATCAGATATTATTATAAAAAATTATAAAATAAATACGGGTTAATACGTATTCAAATCGACTACTTTTTAAAATCTTGTAATGCGGTCTAAAACTCATTTTGTGTCTCAAGGTTACCTGACGAGTGCAAAACACAAATCAATTTCTAGCCCACTGCTCTATATCCACTGTGTCTCCCCATAGTGTTGCTATGTGTGTGTCGCCTTATTAACTTCTGTACATTTTATTTCGTGACAGACCCTAAAAAGGAAGGGTTAATCTTAACTTAGGTTATTAATTGAACTCAAGTTAACACTAGGTTAGTTGTTACTACCATTGCGAACGGCAATAGTAGTACAATAAAAAAACCACTCATTTGAGTGGTTTTTTTATTGTTTTGTGTAATATCAATTGCTGATTTTTTTATTACTCAAACTGCATTTCTTCAGTAGATCCTGCTAATGCTTGTGTACTATTATTGCCAGAGGTTACTACATTTTGTACTTCATCATAATAGCCAGTACCTACAAATGTTTGATGTTTTACCGCAGCATAACCCTCTTTTTGCAAGCTAAACTCTCGCTCTTGTAATTCCGAGTACCCTGCCATTCCACGTTCTTTATAGGCTTTGCTAATTTCGAACATACTTGTGTTTAGCGCATGGAAACCAGCTAAGGTTATAAACTGAAACTTAAACCCTAGTTTAGCTAATTCTTCTCTAAAATTTCCCATTTCCTCTACCGATAATTTTGCAGCCCAATTAAAGCTTGGCGAGCAATTATAGGCGAGCATTTTTTCAGGGTATTTTTCGTGTATGGCACTCGCAAATTGCGCAGCCTCTTCTAAGCTAGGGTTCGAAGTTTCCATCCATAATAAATCGGCATATTCGGCATAGGCAAGTCCCCTTGCAATGGCTTGATTTATTCCATTATTTACATAATGGAATCCCTCGGAGCTTCTTTTGCCATTAATTATAAAAGGATGGTCTCTTTCATCTACATCGCTTGTAAGTAAATTAGCGGCATCGGCATCGGTACGTGCAATTATAATGGTGGGTATGCCCATTACATCGCTTGCAAGCCTTGCCGCAACTAATTTATTGATGGCTTCTTGTGTAGGTACTAGCACTTTTCCGCCTAAATGACCGCATTTTTTAGCACTACTCAATTGGTCTTCAAAATGAACACCAGCCGCGCCTGCTTTTATCATTTCTTTCATGAGTTCAAAAACATTTAAGTT
The DNA here is from genome assembly GCA_964524405.1 of uncultured Roseivirgaceae bacterium. Taxonomy (GTDB): domain Bacteria; phylum Bacteroidota; class Bacteroidia; order Cytophagales; family Cyclobacteriaceae; genus JAKISE01. Next base: position 3,902 of record CAZGDC010000172.1, on the reverse strand, counting down.
ACCTCCAAATCCAGCCTCGGCATCGGCTACAATGGGCACTAACCATTCTCGATCTTTGGTGCCATTAACGACATGAATTTGATCGGTTCGTAAAAGCGCATTATTTATTTTTTCTACTACCGATGGAACAGAGTTGGCTGGGTAAAGGCTTTGATCAGGAAACATTTGCCCTCCTAAATTGGCATCAGCAGCCACTTGCCAGCCACTTAGGTAAATGGCCTCTAGTCCTGCAGCTACTTCTTGTATTGCCTGATTTCCTGTAAGTGCACCTAAGCCAGCTACAAAGGGTTGGCTATTTAACTTTTCCCATAACCTATTTGCACCGTGTCGGGCAATAGAGTACTCTATGTTATAGCTTCCTCTTAATTTAAGTACTTTGGAAGCACCGTAAGGTCGGGTTATGCCTGCCCACCTAGGATTGGTAGCCCAATCGCTTTCCATCTTGCTTTCCATCTTAATTGTTTTTTCTTCGTTGCTCATTTTAAATTAGTTTATTTCTTTGTAAATAATGTTTAAGAACCGAAAAGTAATAACTCATAGTTTTGATTTTTTATTTCCCCTTTTTCATTGTTAAAATTTTCTACCATAGCTATGGCTATGGTAGAAAATTTTGCCTCGATAAAGAAAATAATAAATACATCAATTCCAATGACTTACTGCTTGCCGATTCCTTAGTCTAATAGATCGTAGGCCTCCAGTGTTAAAAATTCTTTTAATTCTTTACTGGTAATTAAGTCATTAAATTTTTCTGCTGCTAATGCTAGCTTTGGCTCCCAAGCTTTTGGTAACATGTCTGTATGGTGCAGTTTAGCTAGCTCTTCTTCAAATAGTTGATTATAAAGTGCTTTTGTAAAAACAGTTCCGTTCTCAAGTGTTATGCCATTGGATAGCCATTGCCAAAGCTGTGTGCGCGATATTTCAGCAGTGGCTGCATCTTCCATTAAATTGAATATAGCAGCGGCTCCATTGCCACTTAGCCATGCCGCCATATACTGTATGCCCACATTAATATTTTTTCGAACACCATTCTCAGTTATGGTTCCTGATGGTACAGCTATTAATTCTTGAGCCGTTATTTGCACATCTTTTCGTTTATTATCTATTTGATTTGCGTTTGGCATATATTCATCAAATACTTCTTGTGCTATTGGAATTAGCCCAGGGTGCGCAACCCAGGTGCCATCATGCCCATTTTTTACTTCCCTCAGTTTGTCTAATTTTACCTTTTCAAATGCTGTTTTGTTTGCTTCTTCATCGCCCTTTACTGGTATTTGAGCAGCCATGCCTCCTATAGCATGTACATTACGAGCATGGCATGTTTTTATTACTAGTTGCGAATAAGCCTGCATAAATGGCACTGCCATAGTTACTTGGTCTCTATCAGGAAAAATAAACCCGGGCTGATACTTAAATCGTTTTATAAATGAAAAAATATAATCCCATCTGCCACAATTTAATCCTGCGGAATGCTCTTTTAGCTCAAATAAAATTTCGTTAAGTTGATAACTAGCAAGAATGGTTTCGATAAGCACGGTCGCTTTTATGGTGCCTTGTGGTACTTTTAATTCATTTTGGGCAAATACAAAAACATCGTTCCACCACTGTGCTTCTTTATAATGTTCTAGTTTTGGTAAATAAAAATAAGGGCCACTTCCATTATGTAGTAAGGTGCGTGCATTATTATAAAAATATAATCCAAAATCAAGCAATGATCCTGAAATAGATTCATCGTTTATCCTAGCATTTTTTTCTTCTAAGTGCAATCCTCTAGGGCGCACCATTAAAGTAGCCGAATTATTGCCAAGGTGGTACTGTTTGCCAGTAATTGGGTGTTCGTATGAAATGGTTTTACGCACGGCATCAAATAAATTTATTTGGCCTTCAACGTTATTGCACCAAGTAGGGGAGTTGCTATCTTCAAAATCGGCCATAAATACTTTAGCATCACTATTTAAGGCATTAATTATCATCTTGCGTTCTACAGGGCCTGTAATTTCTACACGCCTATCTTGTAAATCATTTGGAATTGGAGCAACTGTCCAATTGCCCTCTCTTATGTCTTTTGTTTCCTCTAAAAAATCAGGTTTCCACCCTTTATCTAGCTTTGATTGGACCAGTGTTCTACTGTGTAAAAGTTCTTTTCTTCTTCCATCAAAACGTTCGTGTAGTTTTTGAATAAACGCTAATGCATTTGCATGCATTACTTTTTGATAGGCTGATTTCCAACTGCCTGTAATTCTAATACACTCTTCGAGTTTTAGCGTTGCTGTGTCCATAGCTTTTTGTTTATTTATGATGCAAATATATAATAGCGGAATGCAATAAAAAAGCGTACGTACGCTAAATATTATTAAAATGCTATAATATTATTTGTACTAATAATGTATATTTACAGAAAAACAGGTCAAAAATGCCTTTTACAGAAGAACAGATACGATTAATCTTTGGTCTTAAACTAAAACAATTCCGAAATAAAAAAGAACTTTCTTTATTTGGTTTAGCTAAAAAAACAGGTTTAAGCAAGAGCTATTTAGGTGAAATTGAAAAAGGGAAGAAGTACCCAAAGCCCAATAAAATTGTATTATTGGCTGCCGCATTAGACGCCCCCTACGATGATTTGGTAGGCATGGCGCTTACTGGAAAAATGGCTCCATTGGGAGATATAATTATAAGTGGGATTTTAAAAGAAGCCCCTTTTGAACTATTTGGTATAGAAGAAAGTAACCTCATAGATATTATTGGTAATGCCCCCGAAAAAGTAACAGCATTTATTGGCACGTTGTTTGAAATTGCTAGGAATTATAATGTTACCCGCGAAAAGTTTTATTTGGCTGCACTTAGATCTTACCAAGAATCGCACGAAAATTATTTTTCTGAACTTGAAAAGGAGGTAAAGCTATTTGTTAATAAATACCATGTAAGTACCCAAGTAAAATTAAAAATAGCCGATTTAGAGGAAATTCTTATAGAAGAATTTGGATATAATATTGATTATAATAGCTTAAATGACGCTGATTTCCCTTCGGGCGTAAGGTCGATTTATGTGCCAAAGGGAAAGCGGTTGTTGATATCAAAAAAAATATCAGAAACACAAATTGTTTTTATTTTGGCCAAAGAACTGGGTTTTTGTCATTTGCAAATAACACAACGCCCTTTAACTTTTTCATTACTTGATTTTTCGCATTTTGAAGAAGTGCTTAATAATTTTAAGGCTTCTTATTTTGCAGGTGCTCTTATTATACCCGAAACTAAATTAGTAGAGGGGTTAAAAGAATTATTTAGTAAAGCTACTTGGAGTGCGGATAGGTTTCATAAACTATTATTTCAATTTACCGATTCGTCCGAAATATTTTTTCAGCGATTAACCAATATTCTGCCAAAACATTTTGGGCTGCGTCAATTGTTTTTTTTACGATTTACACATCAACAAGGTAAGCCCAATTATAATCTTACCAAAGAGCTCCACTTGAGCAGAAGCCATCAACCCCATGCACTTGAAAGCAAAGAGCACTACTGTAGGCGTTGGATTTGTACCGATATTATAGGGAATAAAAATAATTACCCTGAAAAAAAAGGCATTCGAATGGGTGTTCAGTATAGTGAATATACCAACACCGAAGAAAAATATTTGATATTGGCTGCAGGGCGTGATGATCCGTTTAATAATGCATTAAGTAGTAGTGTATGTGTAGGTATTGAAATGAAAGGAACTCAGAAAAAGAAAATTTCTTTTAAAGATGACAAAAAAATTACGACTAGATTGGTGAATGTAACCTGTGAACGTTGCGAATTAACTGACTGTAAAGAGCGAGTGGCAGAGGCAACAATCTATTTAGAACAGCAACAAAGGGCATTAACACAACAAAAAATTAAAGAAATTACAGCCGCATAATATACCCTTT
>CAZGDC010000171.1:0-5251 GCA_964524405.1 uncultured Roseivirgaceae bacterium | reverse complement strand
CGTATCTTGTTCGTAGTTGTTAGGGATGTTTTTAATTACTTTTCGTAGCAGTGCTTTTGGGCCAATCATTTTTTTGGGCTCAATAACCACTACATCTAATATTTTGGTATCGGGTTTTAGCTTTATGGTTACAGGAGAGACTAATTGATTTGCTCTAATTTCTTGGCTCACATAGCCAACATAAGAAAACACAAGCATTTCATTTTGCAAGGTTTTTGGAACGGTAAGCTTAAAGTAGCCTTCACTATTGGTAACTGTGCCCAAGGCTATGCCTTTAATTTGTACATAGGCATAAGGCAGTAGTGTGCCATTTTTTGCATCGGAGATGGTACCTGTAAGTGTTAAATTTTGGGCATAGCAAAGCCAAGGTGCTAATAAAATTACAATAAGAAGTTTGTACATGTAGATGGGTTCTTGTTTATGTTTTTTGCAGTTAACCACAAGAAGCAGATTCTTATAATAAAAGTCAATATAAAATCGTTTAACCCGTCAATTTTACAGTTGAAATGTAGAATTACTAGTTAAACGATATGGTATTGTGTAGTATCACAACCTGATTTTACAAAAATCATTCAACCAGATCCTCTCTTAGCTGAATCATATCAGATAATGTTTTCATTTCTTTTTTTATGCCCTTAGAGATATTCATAAAAAGAACAATTGCAACTACCACATATGAAAGATCTATCAGAACAAGTATCCAAAAACTAATATATAAGCTAAACTCAGGGGTTATTAAATAGAACCCTAGGGTATAGGCACTAATAATAATGATTGAAATAGGGCTATGTATTAGTTTTCTGAAGCTATGAAATGAAATTAAAGTTTCAATTGATTTTAATGCACTGTCTTCTGTATTTATTTTTTTTAATTTTCGTGCACTAGCCAATTCAATCGCAATTCTAATTAGTAAACTACCAATCATTAGTAATACACCTATTCTACTCAATATATTTTTTACTGGTGCCACGTAATAAAAGAATAAAGAAATTACTACAAGCGTAATTAGTAATATGATAACTGTCCCATAATAAAACATTGAATTCTCCTTCCTTTTTTTCTTAATAAGGATCATTTTTTCTTCGGTTTCCTTAGAGTTTGCAACAAAGTCTTTTTTGCCACTATCCCAATCCTTTTTTATATCTTCAAAATTATTTTCCATTTGTAAGTATCTTTTTCAGTCGATTTTTTATTCGGTGTATTTTTACTCTTATACTGCTAGGCTTTATGCCCAGTACCTTAGCAATTGTGTCATTATTTTGATCATCTAACACCATCATTATTAATAGCCTATCCATTTCTCTCAATTCGCCTATAGCTTTATATAAACCAAGTTTATTGTCTGTGTTTCCTTCCTCTGTTGGTTCTATTTTTGATTCATTCTTGTCAGAGATGGAGCAAATTTTAGTTTTACTTTCCTTCCTTAAATGCTGGAGGCAGGTGTTAACAGTAATTCTATAAATCCAGGTTTTAACACTCGATTTTGCTTCGTAGGTTGATAATTTATTCCATATGATGATAAACACTTCTTGCGAGAGGTCGTTAGCCAATTCCGTATTTCCTTTTACAAAACCGAGGCACATTTGGCTTACCATGGTGTGGTGGTTTTTGTAAATTTCTTCGAAAGAAGCTTTGTTAGTTGGCATCAGTTAGGAATGAGTTTGTTTTTTCATAAAACCATTCTGGCTGGTCAAACATAATAAAATGCTTACTATCAACAACCATTTCAATTTGTTTGTCTGCCAAATTCGAATATTGATTCTGATAATTTGTTTTTGCAACTGCTGCATCTGGAAAGGTCGCACCCAATATTAAAGTATTAGCTTTTACTGTTTTTAGAGTTTCTCTTAAATCTAATTTTAAAAGATCAGTATATCCATATACATACGTTTTACGATCTGTTTCTATTAGCCATTGCGATACCTTTTCGATTTTATCTTTTTTAGTGGTCATATAACTGGCCATACCCGAGGCCATATTCTTAAATTGGCTGCTGTCCATTATCAGTAGTTGGTTATTATAAGGACTATCATATTGTATGTTTTCTGAAGAAACTCCAGGCATCATTACTTCTCTCATACAAGGAATTGATTCTACTAATAATAGGCTTTTGACCTTACTGGGTAGCGCTGCCGCCAATTCTATTGCAAGGTTACCGCCCATACTATGCCCTATTATCTGAACATTTTCTAGGTTGTTAGATTTTACGTATAATATGAGGGCTTCTTTAATTTTACTGTACCAAGGTGTATCAATTGGTTTAATTCCATTAAACCCGGCATATGAAATTTTATGGCTTTCATAATTACCATCTAAATTAGCAATTGTTTCATCCCAAATTGAGCCTGGAGATGCGAAACCGGGTAAAAACAGGATGGGTGTTCCTTTACCAACAACTTGATATTTAATTGCAGGCGTTTGTGCAAAACTTATTGAAAGCGCACAAACTAGTAATAGTGTAATTTTAACCTTTTTCATCTATAGTTTTTTTGATTTACCCCTTAGATGCAAAAAATCTAATTTTGTTACACTTTTTTTTATTGTTTGTAAAGTGAATGGGATTTTTTTAGAATTTAGAAAGGAAGCTTTAAACACTTTAGTATTTTTGCGCATCCATAATGATTAAGCAGAAAAAATGACGCTGTCAACTAAGTACAACCCTAGAGAAGTAGAAGATAAATGGTATAAAGACTGGATGGACAAAGGCTATTTTAAATCGAGCCCTAACCCAGATAAAGAACCTTACACCATTGTAATTCCACCTCCTAATGTTACGGGAGTGCTACATATGGGACATATGCTTAATAATACCTTGCAAGATGTACTTATTCGTAGAGCTCGAATGCAAGGTAAAGAAGCCCTTTGGGTACCTGGTACCGATCACGCCTCTATTGCTACCGAAGCAAAAGTAGTTGCGATGCTCAAAGAGCAAGGCATTGATAAAAAAGATATTACCCGTGAAGAATTTCTAGGCCATGCCATGGAGTGGAAAGAAAAATATGGTGGAATTATTTTAGAGCAGCTTAAAAAACTAGGGGCTTCTTGCGATTGGGATAGAACTAAGTTTACCATGGATGAGGATTTATCTAGGTCGGTAATCAAGGTATTTGTTGATTTATACAAAAAAGGATACATCTACCGAGGCATTAGAATGGTGAACTGGGATCCTCAAAGCCAAACTGCTTTGGCAGATGATGAAGTAAATCATAAAGAGGTAAACTCCAAATTATATCATGTTCAATATAAAATAAAAGGAGAGGATGGCTACGTAACCATTGCAACAACACGTCCAGAAACTATTTTGGGTGATACTGCCGTTTGTGTAAATCCAAACGATGAACGCTATACGCACCTTAAAGGAAAACAGGTAATTGTGCCTTTGGTAAATAGAGAAGTGCCTATTATTCAAGATGAATATGTAGCCATGGATTTTGGCACTGGTTGTTTAAAAGTTACGCCTGCCCATGATATTCACGATTATGAGTTGGGTATGAAGCACAACTTAAAATCCATTGATATTTTTAATAATGATGGTACTGTAAACGAAAAGGGCGAACTCTTTATAGGCGAAGACCGATTCGTGGTTCGTAGTAAAATTGCCAAGCAATTAAAAGCCGAAGGCCATTTGGTTAAGGTGGAAGAGTACGTAAATAAAGTTGGTTTTTCTGAACGAACCGATGCGGTGGTAGAGCCTAAACTAAGCACCCAATGGTTTGTTAAAATGGAAGAACTAACCAAGCCGGCCTACAAGGCAGTGATGGAAGATGACGTTCAATTAGTGCCACCCAAGTTTAAAAATATGTACCGCCATTGGATGGAGAATGTGCGTGATTGGTGTATTTCGCGCCAATTATGGTGGGGGCACCAAATACCTGCTTGGTATTTACCAACTGGTGAAATTGTGGTAGGCGAAACGGAGGCCGAAGCATTGAGCGAAGCTCAAAAAATAAATTCAACCCTTACCTTGGCTGACCTTAGAAGAGACGAGGATGTATTAGATACGTGGTTTTCTTCTGGCCTTTGGCCAATATCCGTGTTCGATGGCATCAACGAGCCTGATAATGAAGATATAAATTATTATTACCCCACCAACGATTTGGTTACAGCCCCTGAAATACTGTTTTTCTGGGTAGCTCGCATGATCATGTTTGGCTATGAGTACCGTGGCGAAAAGCCCTTTAAAAATGTATATCTAACAGGTATTGTACGCGATAAGCAAGGTCGAAAAATGTCCAAATCCTTGGGCAACTCACCCGATCCTATCGAGTTAATGAAATTGTATGGAGCCGATGGCGTACGGACAGGTATGTTGTTTAGCTCGCCTGCCGGTAACGATTTGCCCTTTGATGAAAAACTATGTGAACAAGGTAGAAACTTCTCAAACAAAGTATGGAATGCCTATCGTTTGCTAAATGGATGGGAAATTGATGAGTCGTTAAGTGGAGCGGATAATCAAATTTCTATTGATTGGTTCGAAGCTAAGTATAATGCTGCTTTGATTGAAATTGAAGACCATTTCACTAAATTTAGAATATCAGATGCGCTAATGACCACCTATAAATTAGTTTGGGATGATTTCTGCAGTTGGTATTTAGAAATGATTAAGCCTGAATATGGCAAACCTATTGATAAAGCCACGTATGAGGCTACGGCTGCTTTCTTCGAAAAAGTATTAAAGATTCTTCACCCTTTTATGCCATTTATCTCCGAAGAAATTTGGCATTTATTGGCCGATAGAAAAGAAGATGAATCTATTATGATCGCTGAATGGCCTAAATATGAAACTTCTGATAAGCAGTTATTAGAAAAAGCTTATTTTGCTTTTGAAGTAACTACGCAAATAAGAAACTTACGTAATTCAAAAGGGATTTCTCCGAAAGAAGCGTTTAAGTTATTGTACAAGGCTGAGAATGGATTGGTTTTTACAGGTTTTGAATCTGTTGTAAGTAAGCTGGCCAATCTAAGTGAACTAACGGCTATTGATACTAACCCAGAAACAGCCTTTAGCTTTGTAATTAAAGGAGATGAATATTTTGTACCTGTAGAAGGCGGGGTAGATGTAGAAAAAGAAAAAGCTGCCTTACAAAAGGAGCTTGACTATTCAAAAGGATTTATCATTTCGGTAAATAAAAAGCTAGGCAACGAGCGTTTTGTAACTAATGCACCAGCCCAAGTAATTGCAAACGAACGTAAAAAACTAGCAGATGCAGAGGCAAAAGTTAAGGCGTTGGAGGAGCAATTAGCTGTAATG
>CAZGDC010000170.1:0-5266 GCA_964524405.1 uncultured Roseivirgaceae bacterium | reverse complement strand
TTTAGAAAACAAGTGCTAAAACGGAGGTATTTTTAAGCTGGATTAAAAATAGCTGAATAAAAAAACCTCTGTCAAAGTTTAGAACCTTAACCTGATTAATATCATACAGCGTATCTTTGCAACAAAAAATCGAGCACCATGTCTAATGCATTTTATACTGTTCCGGTTCCGGTAAATGAACCTGTTAAATCGTATGCTCCTGGTACACCAGAGCGTGCTGAATTAAAAAAAACCCTTAAAGAATACCGCAGCAAACAAGTTGATATACCTATGTATATAGGTGGCGAAGAAGTGAGAACAGGCAATAAGATAGAAATAAACCCTCCTCATGACCATCAACACGTATTAGGGCATTTTCACGAAGGAGATGCTTCGCATGTAAAACAGGCTATTAAAGCTGCATTAAATGCGCGAACCAAATGGGCTGAAATGCCATGGGAACATAGAGCTGCAATATTTTTAAAAGCTGCCGACCTATTGGCAGGGCCTTACAGAGCAAAAATTAATGCTACCACCATGCTGGGGCAATCGAAAAATGCTTATCAAGCAGAAATTGATGCGGCTTGCGAGTTTATAGATTTCTTAAAGTTTAATGTAAAATACATGACCGATATCTATAAAGATCAACCAGAATCGGCTCCTGGCATTTGGAATCGACTTGAATATAGACCTTTGGAGGGGTTTGTATTCGCCATTACTCCTTTTAATTTTACTTCTATAGCTGGTAATTTACCAGCAGCTCCTGCACTTATGGGCAATGTGGCTATTTGGAAACCTGCTTATACACAAGTGTATTCGGCACAAGTAATAATGGATGTATTTAAAGAAGCAGGTTTGCCTGATGGCGTTATAAATATGGTAACTGTTGATGGCCCAGTAGCGGGTGATGTAATTTTCAATCATGCCGATTTCGCAGGATTGCATTTTACAGGCAGCACAGGTGTTTTTCAACATTTATGGAAAACAATAGGAGCCAACATTGGTAAATACAAAACGTATCCTCGCATCGTAGGAGAAACGGGTGGAAAGGATTTTATCATTGCACATAAATCATCGGATGCCAAGCAAGTAGCCACTGCCATTACGCGTGGCTCCTTTGAGTTTCAAGGTCAAAAATGTTCGGCTTCATCAAGAGCCTACATACCTTCTAATATTTGGCCCGATGTAAAAAAATACATTCAAGCTGATTTAGCTAATTTTAAAATGGGTGATGTTGAGGACTTTGGCAATTTTATAAATGCGGTTATTGATAAAAAATCGTTTGATAAAATTAGCAAATATATTGATGATGCCAAGGCGAGCCCAGTGGTAGATTTAGTGGCTGGTGGTGGTCATGACGACTCTAAAGGGTACTTTATTGAGCCAACCGTTTTGGAAACAAAAGACCCCATGTACACCACCATGTGCGAGGAGATTTTTGGGCCGGTAGTAACTATTTATGTGTATCACGAAGAAAATTTTGAAGATACCTTACGTTTATTAGACGAAACTTCGCCTTATGCTTTAACTGGCGCCATTTTCTCAAGAGATAGATATGCTACTGAGTTAGCTACTAGAAAATTGGTGCATGCCGCAGGCAATTTTTACATAAACGACAAACCAACAGGCGCGGTAGTGGGGCAGCAGCCATTTGGTGGCTCCAGAGCATCTGGCACTAATGACAAAGCTGGATCTGCCATTAATTTAATGCGATGGGTATCGCCAAGAACGATTAAAGAAACATTTATATCTCCTACTGATTATCGTTATCCGTTTTTAGGAGAGGAGTAATACCATATTAACATTAAAATGGTATAAGTAGTTTTTTGCGCAGATTAGTGCAGAGTGTTAAAGATTATTAAAAAGGAGGCTAATTCGGAGGAATTAGCCTCCTTTTATTATAACACAAACCAAGTCATCCCGCAGGTCACGAAGGACTCCTATGGAGAGTCTTAGCCTTATAACCTGAGTTCGGGATAAGGAATACCGCCAGCTTTAAGCGAAAATTTCATAAATCGCTTTAGATTTTTGCAGGACTAACGGGTTAATCTAAGAAAATATGAGGCGATTTAGGGTAATTTCGCTAAAGCCCAAAGGGAAAATGTCTAGCAGGCAATCTTTTAAAAATAAAAATCTAGGAATAATACATTATGCCTTCGTTTTTTATTTTTAAAACCTTACCTACTTTTTTATTTTCTGGCGACATTCCTTATCCCGAACTCAGGTTTATATACAAATTTTCTATACAGTTTGTTTTTCCTCCAACAGCTATCGATAACATAGCGAAATGCCAAAATAATGCAGTATAAAGCTGAGCTTTTGAAATGAATTTAGCCCGCATTATTCATGGAATTTAGTGGGTGTAGATACAAGGCGTCTAACTATGTAGATATACAATTGTATTTCAAGTAGTTAGCAACGAAGTAGATCCATCCACTAAATCCAACTAAAAATATAGTTACCCCAAATTAGGGAGTGACTTTTTACAGAAAAATTTGGGATATTTGGTTAAAAATAAGCTCTTTATAAACATGTATGAATTTTAGGGTGAATAATGCGGGTTAGAATGGCGGCACTACTATTTCACCCTCACTTCTCTACCAAAAAATAGGGCATTTAAAAACATGTGATTAGTGCCATACCAAAAAGCCCTAAAGTTGGGGTTATCAGTAAATGTAATTACCGTTCCTTTGCCTACTTTATCTACTTGTACCGCAGCAGTATTGGCAAGTTTTTCTAAATTTTTAGCAGAAATATAACCGCTCATTAACGGATTGGATGTGTACATTAATGGGTTTGCATACGCATTTTTGCTACGTTCCATCATAATGGTGCTGTTTCTGAAAACAGGAATAAAAGCAGAGCTATACCCATAAAACAAAGGATTAGATAAATCTGCTTTGGTCTCAAAAATGGCGCCTCCTATTACTTGAGCCCCACGGTATTTATCCATTAATTCATAAGATCTTTGTGTTTGTTGAAGGCTGTCTTTTTTAACCTCAAGGTACTTAGCTGTTGAAATATTATTTTTTGATAGCCACTTACCTGCGCTTTTAGTAGCGATAACTAGCCCGCCTGCCTTTACCCAATCGTGCAAACGGTCTGCTTTAAATTTACTATAATTTCCACTTACCATTATAATGGTGTTAAACGAGCTCAAATCTCCAGTATTTAACTGCTTAATGGCAACCAAACTCATCGGAATATCCATTCGCTCATCCAGCAAATGCCAAACTTCGCCTACTTCGTACGAAGAAATGCCATCACCACCGACTACTGCAATTTTAGGTAAATCAAGAGGCTTAAACGAAGGACTTCCCAATTTAACACCCTCTGCATCGCCTGAGTTAATACTTATTATAGAAGCTAAATAAGATTTATCAACTAATTTCATTAGGCTATACATTTTTTCGTTAGAAAGAACTTGATTTTGAGTAGGTATAAAGATTGTTCCTTCGAAATACTCGTGCCCATTTAGCCTAAATCTATGCGTGGCAAGTTTAGTTCGTAAGCCTGCCTTTTGAATCTTGTTAAGTGCTGCTGGAGCCATGTAATCTTTCCAACTAAGAAGGTATCCATAGTTAGAAAGTTGCAGATCAATACTAGGCTCTGCCCTAGAAAAATTAAGAGATTCCGATTTAATTTTAGCAAGTTCCTTAGTTCCCACTTCTTGATATTGCAAGCCAAAAGCCAACGGCAATGTCCAAGCCGAAACATCATAAAATAAACTATCTTTAAACGTGGTTCTTTTTTCAAATATGGCTTTAGTTAACCGATATTGCTCTTGATTTAATTTTACAACATAGCTATTTTCTTTTGTGAATTTATCATAAGAATTTGTTAATTTCTCTACACTAATTCTATGCCTTGCCAGTACCTCCAAAAAAGAAGTTGTTTTATTCCTATCGCCTCCTCCACTAAACACATAGGCTTTTACCACATCATTAGAAGCCAATTTACTTGCACTAGCAAAAAAATCATGTTGATACGTCAATAACTCTTCTCTTAAATCTTGGGCTGCTTTTAACGTAGATAAACTGGTGGTTACTTGGTTTCGAATTGCAAATTTAAAACTTAAATCACCGTTTTCTGTAGCCCTTAAATGCCCTCTGGCACTGGCTTGCTCAAACAGAATGCCCACGGAGCCATTTAGGTCAGGAAAGGTTGATCCTTTACCAGGGTAATAATCATCAAAGCTTTCTTCGGAGTAATATTGAGAACCGATGGCATCCATGGCCTTTGCATGGTATCTAGCAATTTTACGAGTTAAGTCAAACGCTCTTTCAGGCGTTAATGGATTATTGCGAGAAGGGATTCCGGGCTGAAAGAAATAGGTTGAATTAGAACCCATTTCGTGCTGATCGGTTAAAATATTAGGCTGCCATTCATAAAACTTCTTAACTCTAGCCTGCGACTCTGGGTGCTGAACTGGTAACCAGTCTCTATTAAGATCAAACCAATAGTGGTTTGTTCTTGCCCTTGGCCAAGCCTCATTATGTTCTAAACTTAAACTACTAGCGTCTAAATTTTTGCTTTTATGGCTATTAACCCAACTAGCAAATCGGTTAAGCCCATCAGGGTTATACGAAGGGTCGAGTAGTATGATGGTATTAGATAACATCTGTTCCATTTCCTCTCCCTGTGCAGCTGCCAAATAATATACCATTAACAATGCGGCATTGCTACCGCTTGCCTCGTTGCCATGTATGCTATGGCCTAACCAAACTACAACGGGCTTATTCTCTAGCCCTGCACTGGTGGTTTTTATAGCTAAATGCTCTTCTTGTATTTTATCAATAGTATGTTGATTTGCTGGATTGGTAATAGTAAGCAAAAGCAATGGGCGATGTTCATACGTGTAACCAGTAACTTCTAACGTAACTCTGTTAGAAGCTGCTGCAACGGCTTTCATATACTCCACTAGTTTATCGTGGCTAACATGCCACTCGCCTACATTAAATCCCAACACTTGTTGAGGGGTTGGTATAGTGGGGTCAAACGTAGCTTGTTGGTTATAAAAATAAGCTAATTTCGATTGGGCTAGGCTAGCAACAGCCATAACCAGTAGCAATACTAATACTAAGAGCTTCTTCATTATAAAAATTAGAGTTATAGATAATTATAAAACTATAATTTTATTAGATTATATCATAGCCATTTACCATACTTAAATAAATAAGGGTTAATACCATATTAACATTGAAATGCCGCATTAGATTAAATGGATGTAGGAATAGCCACAGAAGAAAAACCTACACTTGATTAAAAGTGAAAAATACAAGTACGA
>CAZGDC010000169.1:0-5288 GCA_964524405.1 uncultured Roseivirgaceae bacterium | reverse complement strand
TTAATGAATCATTATTTCTACCGTATAGTCCGCTCAAAGTTTTCCACTACCAGTAGAAGTTGCTAAAAACGCAGGAGAGATTTTTAGTTCATCAATAGATAATTATACGAAACGCCTATAAATGGATAAACGGAACTTGCAATCTGGCACCCATTTCAATATGAACAGCATACCTCATTTGTAGTTGGTTGTCTTGTTTCCTGAAGGTATTTGGTTAAATGAAGTTGATTTTAAAGTTGGAGAATCCTTTGAAGCCACCATGTTAGCAATAGCCCCACCCGGTTGTACTATTAACGTGTTTGTGGGCGAATATGATATTGAAAAAGGTAGCCTTAAAAACAGAGAAGAAGTAGCCCAATCCGATGATGGTTTTTATAAATATAGACGCACGTTTGATAAACCAGGAGTGTATAACTGGGGTGCTTATGTGGAATTAGATTGTGAAACCCAATTGAGTGAACAACAAAGAACCCAACAAATAGAAATTACAGTTAAAGAGGACTAACCTTAACTCAACTCGTCCTTTTTTTGCAACGAGGCTCTCACTGGTCGTAGGCTAAACGATAGCGATTCTACGACCTCAATTTGGTATAATGTCACAAGTATTTGAAGTAAATGGCTATTTATATGATTCTACAATTTATTCGAAATACTTCGGGTAAACCCTCAGTATAACGCGGTTAAACTGTATCCAACCTATTAGAGTCTTTCCAAGAGGACTCTGATAGAATAACCTACCTTTTCTTCCCTCCTTTAAACCCTCTCTTATGCTGAACCTTTTTATATTTTGTAACGATCTCTCGCTTATAAGCGCCCCCTAAATTGGTGCGTTTATTCTTTTCTTTCTTTTCGTGAAAAGAAGTACCAGGCTCAGAGCTTTGGGCCAATTTATGATTCCCATATTTTTCCCTTATATGTGGCCGTTCTTCAGGGGTTAGCACTCCAGATACTTCTACTTCTTCAGGAAAATTAATCAGTGGTATTTTTATTTCCATTAACCCTTCAATAGATTGTTTTCTAGCTAATTCCTTTTCGGTGTAAAACAAAATTGATTTACCGGCTTGGGCTGCCCTACCCGTTCGGCCAATACGGTGCATATAATTTTCTGGGTATTGAGGCACATCAAAATTTATTACATGCGAAATAGCTTCGATGTCCAACCCTCGCGCAATTACATCGGTTGCTACTAATATTCTAGTGGTTCCATCTTCAAAATTAGTAATCGAACGCATTCTATAATTCTGCGTTTTATTAGAGTGTATCACGCCCACTTTTGAGCCAAATTCTTCTCCTAATAAAGAAAATAACACGTCTGCACTTTTTTTGTTAGCGATAAAAACCAGCACCTTCTTATACTCTTCTGTGGAATGAAGCAAGTGTGCTAATAAATTAACTTTAGTATTAAAGTTTGCTACTGAGTAGCAGCTTTGCTCAATATTTTCTAAGGGTGTACCACTAACTGCAATAGATATTTTAGCAGGAGCATTAAAATAATCTTGTATTAATAAATCAACATCATCCGTCATAGTAGCCGAAAACATGATATTCTGTCTTCGTATAGGCAATAGTTCAAATATGTTTTTTAATTGAAATCTAAGCCCTAAATCTAACATTACGTCTACCTCATCAATTACTAATTTATTAATAGTTTTAAGTTGCAAGGCTCTACTTAACACTAAATCATAAAGCCTGCCCGGTGTTGCAATAATAATATCTGTACCTTGCGCTACTTCTTGTGCCTGGCTTTTAATATTGGTGCCGCCATAAACACCCAGTACTCTGGTACTCATATAGGTAGTTAGGAGCTTTACTTGATCCACTATTTGCAATACTAATTCGCGCGTTGGCACTAATACCAACACTCGAGGGTTTAGTTGCTCCGAGAATTTTAACTCTTTTAATATGGGCAGTAAATAAGCAAGTGTTTTACCAGTACCTGTTTGAGCAATTCCTACCACATCTTTACCCGATAGAATTACGGGATATGATTGTTCTTGAATGGGCGTTAAATTATCAAATGCTAGATCGGCCATAGCATTGCGTAATTGCGTTGATAAGTTAACTTCTGATAGAGCTTGCATAAAATCTAATTTTTACAAAAATACTTGTAATTACGCTACAAAGTAGCAGCCTATATTAATTTGTTACCGCCCAACTAATTCTAGTTTTAGGTTGCAAATAAATTCAGTATATTGCTATCTATAATATTGCAAGTAATAAACTAACAAACCAATCAATGAAAAAATTACTATTAGTTTTTAGTGTGGTCATTTTTATGGGAGCTTGTGCCCCATCAGATGATAAAAGTTCGGATGGCTTAAGCATCGAATTTGAAAAATACACCTTAGAAAATGGCTTAGATGTAGTACTGCATCAAGATAAATCAGACCCAATTGTATCTGTTGCTATCATGTACCATGTTGGTTCTAACAGAGAAAAACCTGGAAGAACAGGATTTGCTCACTTATTTGAGCATATTTTATTTCAGGAATCTGAGAATGTTCCTCAAGATCAGTTTTTTAAGAAAATACAGGATGCAGGTGGCACCTTAAACGGAGGAACTTGGCAGGATGGAACCGTGTATTACGAAGTAGTTCCTAAAAATGCATTAGAAATGGTAATGTGGATGGAATCTGACCGAATGGGGTATTTGATTAATACCGTTACAGAATCTGCTTTTGCAAACCAGCAAGAAGTAGTGCAAAATGAAAAACGACAACGTGTAGATAATAACCCCTATGGACATACCGGTTATGTAATTGATAAAAACATCTATCCGGAAGGTCATCCTTATAATTGGCAAGTGATTGGCGAATTGGTTGACCTTCAAAATGCTACGGTGGCAGATGTAAAAGAGTTTTATGGCAAATTTTATGGTGCTAATAATGCAACGTTGGTAATTGCTGGTGACTTTGAAATTGAAGAAACGAAGGCTTTAATTGAAAAATATTTTGGCGAGCTTAAAAGTGGCCCAGAAGTGGCTCCACTAGAAACTCAGTTAACTACACTTGAGGCAACAAAACGAGTATATCATGAAGATAATTTTGCCAAAGCGGCACAATTAAATATGGTGTGGCCAGCAGTTGAACAATTCAATAAAGATGCGTATGCGCTAGATTTCCTTGCAGAATTATTATCAGAAGGCAAAAAAGCTCCTATGTATAAGGTACTCGTAAAAGATAAAAACTTAACCTCAAGAACAAGTGCTTGGAATAGAGCAGGTGAAGTTGCAGGAATTTTTAGAATTTCAATTACGGCTAACGATGGTGTTTCATTAGATTCTGTTGAACAAGCTGTGCTTGAAAGCTTCGCCAAATTTGAGGCGGATGGAATTACCGATAAAGATGTGGAAAGAATTAAAGCAAGACTTGAAACCCAGTTTTATAATGGTATCAGTAGTATTCTTGGCAAATCATTTCAACTATCTCAGTATAACACATTTGCAGGTGACCCAAAATACATAGAGCAAGATATTGCCAATACAAAAGCGGTTACCAAAGAAGATGTTATAAATGCTTACAATACCTATATCAAGGATAAACCTTATGTAATTACCAGTTTTGTGCCTAAGGGTAAGTTAGATTTAATTGCTTCCAATTCTGAGAAAGCGAATGTGGTTGAAGAAGAAATTAAAGAAAATGTAGAAACTGAAGTAGCCGAATCTACCGATGAAATAGCTAAAACTCCTTCTAATTTTGATCGATCAATTGAGCCAGAAAAAGGGCCTACTCCAGAATCAGTGGTTCCAACTCAATGGACAGCTAGCCTTGATAACGGCATGAACGTATATGGCATACAGCAAAACGAACTGCCTCTTGTTCAAATTAGCATGGTTATTAATGGAGGACATTACCTTGATAACATTAATAAAAATGGCGTAGCTAACCTTATGACAGATATTATGGCAGAGGGCACAGCTACTAAAACTCCGGAAGATTTGGAAGAAGCCATTGACCTTTTAGGAGCTAGTATTAATATGTTTACTTCAAACCAAAGTATTACAATAAGTGCCAACTGCTTATCAAGAAACTATGAGGCAACAATGGCATTGATTGAGGAAATTTTGCTTCAACCAAGATGGGATGAAGAAGAATTTGAGCTAATTAAAACAAGAACAATCAATCAGATTAAAAGAAATGCAGGCCAGCCTAATAGTGTTGCAAGATCAGCCTATAACAGATTGCTTTATGGTAACGATCATATTCTTGGGTACCCTGCAACTGGAAATGAAAAGGATGTAGAAGCTATTACCATTGATGACTTGAAAGCGTTCTATGCTAAGAATTTTTCACCATCAATAACCAACTACCATGTTGTAGGTAGCATTAGTGAAGAGAAAGTATTGAACACTCTAAAGAGCCTAAATACGAATTGGGCTGCTAAAGAAGTAGCCATGCCAGAATACGCCATTCCTGAACAATCAGATAAGGCGAACCTTTACTTTGTGGATATTCC
This sequence comes from uncultured Roseivirgaceae bacterium, assembly GCA_964524405.1. Taxonomy (GTDB): domain Bacteria; phylum Bacteroidota; class Bacteroidia; order Cytophagales; family Cyclobacteriaceae; genus JAKISE01. Next base: position 833 of record CAZGDC010000169.1, on the reverse strand, counting down.
TCAGTCAAAACAATCGGTTATTAACATTGGTTATATGGCATTACCTAGAACAGATAAAGATTATTATAAGGCAACGGTAATGAATTATAAACTAGGAGGATCTTTTAGTGGTAACGTAAACTTAATTCTTCGCGAAGAAAAAGGATATACATATGGAGCAAGAACCGGTTTTAGGGGTGATGCTCATTCAGGTACTTTTACAGCTTCTTCGAGTGTAAGAACGAATACTACATTTGAATCTACGAAGATTTTTATGGAAGAAATGGAAAAATATAGAGAAGGAATATCTCAAGAAGATCTTGATTTTACTAAAAATGCTATGATAAAATCAAACACCAGAAGGTTTGAAACACTTTTCTCGTTAATTGGAATGTTACAATCGAGAAGTGCCTATGATTTACCTGCTGATTATGTTAAAAACAATGAAGAGACTGTAAATAACATGACCTTAGAGCAACATAAAAATCTTGCTCAAAAATATATTACACCCGATAAAATGTCGTATGTAATAGTTGGAGATGCGGCCACACAATTCGAACAGTTTAAAGATGCAGGATTTGATAACGTTATGCTCATTGATAAAGATGCAAACGAAATTAAAATTCCATTAACAATAGATGTGAAAAAATAAATTACACCTATGTTAAGAAAGCCCCTTTTGGATTTATTCTGCAAGGGGCTTTTTATTTTTTTAAGATAGTACCTCTTCCACTTTTTTTAAGCTATTTTGTCAACTTTATGCTCCAAATCTTAATTATTATCACTCACAATAGTATCTAAAAAAAGCTGTCCCAGTTTTATGCGAAAGCAATTTTAACGTTTAAAAATTACTG
>CAZGDC010000168.1:0-5299 GCA_964524405.1 uncultured Roseivirgaceae bacterium | reverse complement strand
GCGAAGGCAAATTCGAGCTTTCAAAAAAGCAATATTCACAAGTTGTTGGCAATTACTCGTATGATAAATACCCAGCCAACCCCAACGGATCAGATTTTAGTTCGGCTGCCGTTTGCTCAAAGGATGGTCGCCACTTGGCTATGATGCCGCATTTAGAACGATCCATTCATCCTTGGAACTGGCCATATTACACCAAACAAGCCAACCACACCGATGAAATAACGCCTTGGATTGAGGCCTTTGTAAATGCTAAAAATTGGGTTAGCAAGCAAAAATAATAAAAGGGGGCAGGTGTTTAGTACTGCCTCTTTTATTATAAAATTACCGCATCATTAGTATTATAATAAGTACTAAATCAGTGCTAGAAAACTTAGCTACTTTTTAGATTTCTCATCTTTCTTCTCTTCCTCTTTTACAAAATCACCTGCTTTAAGCCGTTTAGAAACAGCAATAAATGGCCCCGTAATAACTTTAACGGAATCACTAAGCTCACTTAAAATTTCAATACGCTCATAATCGCTAATGCCTGTTTTTACTTTAAGTATTTTGGCCACCCCATTATCATTAATAAAAATAATTTCTATTTTTTTATCATCTTCTGAATTTTCTTCATCTATTCCTCTATTTCGAGAACCTCCCCCCGCTCTTGAGCCTTTCCCCATTTTTTTGGGTTTTTCCTTGCCTGCCTCTTCCCCTTTAACCTCTTTTGCTTCCTCTAATTCGCTTTCTTTTCTAACCGTAACGGCTGCTAGTGGCACTGTTAAAATATTGGCTTTCGTTTTAGTAATAATATCTACACTGGCCGTCATACCTGGTTTAAATGGATGGGCATTGCCTTCCGCTTTTAAATCGGCATACGAGCTTGATAAAATTCGAATTCTAACCTCAAATTCAGTTACCGCATCGGCCGATACCTTATCTTTTGCTGTATTCGCTATTTTAGTAACAATGCCTTTAAATTTTTTGTCTAAATGCGTGTAGGCATCCACATCTATAATACTCGTGTCTCCCAAAGAAATTCTTATAATATCGTTTTCGTTTACATCAACCCGCACTTCCATATTATTCAAATCCGCAATTCGAAGCATTTCGGTGCCTGCAATTTGAGCGATACCCACTACTCGTTCTCCTTTTTTTACGAGTAATTTAGATACTGTTCCTCCAATGGGGGCTAATACGGAAGTCATTCGTAAATTTTCTTTCGCTTCATCTACTGTCGCTTTACTACTTTTTACAATGTATTTAGCCGACAAAACAGTTGCTTTAGCCGCAGCAAGGTCGTTTTGGCCTATTTTAAAATTTTGTTTAGATATCTCCCATTCAGCTGTTGAAATAACTTCTTCATGGTGCAATTTTTCATTTCGGTGGTAATCTAATTTCGCCCTTTCAAAGGTGGCTTCGGCCCTTGCCAAACTAGCTTTAGTTGAAAGTAAATTAGCCTTTTGTTGATTTAAACTGGCCTCTGCTCTTTCTACCGCAGAAATAAAATTATCAGGTCTTATTTTTACCAGCAACTGATTTATAGTAACCGAATCACTTTCTTCTACATTTAATTCTATTATTTCGCCTCCTACATCTGGGCTAATTTTTACCTCGTTTACAGGTTGAACCATACCCGATGCGCTAATTTTTTCTATTATGGTTAATGTTTTCGGATAGTCCGTTGAAACTTCAATTTCTTTTTTACTCATTTTTTTTAATACTACTACTAGTATTACCAACCCAATAAGTACCGCTATTAGGATGTAAATTATTTTGTTTGATTTTTTCTTTTTCTTATCCATAATTTAGGCAGAGGTTAGTTGATTAAAGTTCAATAGGTTTTCCTTGGTAAAAATTAAGTATTTTTAACCTGAAAATAAAGCTGTATTTCGCTCTTAATAAATCAGATTTTGATTGAAATAAATTATTTTCAGCCACTTGATATTCGGTATAGTTTGCCGCGCCATTTTCATAACGCTGTTTAGTTGCTCTAAACGATTCTTTCTGTGCTTCTACCCTTTTAAAAGAGCTCACATACGATTTTGCAGCAGTGAGTGCATCGTTGCTAGAAGTTTCAATAACTTGCCTTAGTTGTTGGCGAACTTGTTGTGCTTGAACAACGGCACGTTCACGGGTAATTTTTGCACGTTGTACATTTGCATTAACTTGATAATTATTAAAAATTGGAATACTTAAACTTAAACTCACAAACTGTCCGAAATTATCTGCTAATTGCTGCCCAGTGGGGTAATTTAAAGAATTTCTACCCTCTACACTTCTTACTACAGGAATGCCTCCATTAGATGTGCCAACAAAACCAATGGGCACATCGGTAAATGCTCCTGTTCCTTCAAACAACCCTCTATCTGCAATAATGGAGGAGAAGTTTGTACTAATGCCTGCATTTAGCCTTAGGCTTGGCAGGTAGCTTCCTTTGGCAATATCAATACCTATATCTGCTGAAATTATTTGTCCATCAGCACTTCTAATTTCTGGCATTATAGCTTCGGCTGTTCTATAAATAGTTTGTACATTAATAGCAGCCAACATACTGCTATCTAATTCAATTTCTGGAATAATTACGCCTAAATTACTATTACCAGGTAATAGCATCTCTTGTTTTAACTGTAAAAGCGAAACTTGTACATTATTTTCTGCCTCAACAACGTTAAGCTCATTGCTTGCTAATTGTGCTATTAAATCTAACTCGGCCGACCTGGGCAAGGCGCCTGCTCTAACCTGTTTTACGGTTCTCTCTAATTGCGATTTGGTTGATTTATACTGTGTTTCGGCATTATGCAATAATTCTTTATTAAAAATAACATTTGTATAAAGCGTAATAAGAGAAAGTATAATGTCATTTTTAATCCTCTCTAAGTCGTTCTCTCCATTAACTAATAAGGTTTTATTTTGACGAATGGTTCGGAAATTTCTACCCCCATCAAATAGTAGCCAACTCGCATTTAAGCCTGCATTAGCATTGGTTTGTTGCTGTTGTTGAGCAAAGTTGGTAACAGGGTTAATAGAAAGCCCCCAGTTTAATCCCAAATTACTACTGGCATTTAAAGTAGGAGCTAAATTTAGCTTTGACTGTTGAAGGTTTACTTCGTTTAAAGTAACATTTAATTGTTGATTTTGCACCGTTAAATTATGCTCTAGTGCATAATTTATACAGCCCTGTAGCGTCCAAAGTGAGTCGGTTTGGGCACTAGCGGTAAGGTTTCCAACCCATATAATGGCTAGAAAGGCGAGTGTTGTTGTTTTGAAATTTGACATATATAACTATTTAATTTATTACGGGTAAATAAACGATTTCAATAACCCAATCGAGGCTATTTATGTACTCTATCGTAGTTGGTTTCAATTCAGAATCTATCTCAAAAACTTGGCAAGCCAAATCATTTTTCCCTTTACGAGAAACAGACATGGTGGCGATGTTGCAACCGTCTTGAGAAATTACATTGGAAATAAAGGAAATACTTCCTTTAATATCATGGGCTTTAATTAGTAGTGTAACGAGCGAAGTTGAAAACCCTGCTTTAAAATCATCTACCTCTATAATATTTATTACTCCTCCTCCTAGGCTTTCGCCAATAACTGTGCATTCGCGATTTTTATAATGCACTTTTAAACTAACTGTATTAGGATGAAAGGTACTTGCATTACCCACCGAACGAAATGAATATGTAAGTCCTTGCTTATTTGCCACATCAAAAGCAGTTTTAATCCGGTCGTCATCCGTACTAAAATCGAGCAACCCTGCAATTATGGCACGATCACTTCCATGCCCTTCGTAGGTTCTAGCAAATGAATTATAAAAAGTAATTTCGGCTTTTTCAGGTATATTACCCAATAAACCAACTGCTGCACGGCCAATTCGAACGACTCCAGCAGTATGCGAACTACTAGGCCCTATCATAATTGGCCCTATCATATCGAATATGCTACTTTTATCCCCCATTAATTAGTGCTAATTTAAACTCAATGATAAGCCTATTGAAAATTAAATCTAAACAGATTTATATAAAGGGTATTTTTACCAATTTTTCGGCATTTTTTGGCTAAGTACCTATTCAAAAATAAACTATACTGCCACTTTTCCTTTGATATGTGGATCAGGATTATAATTTATAAGCTCAAAATCTTCAAACGTAAAATCGAAGAGATTGGTTATTTTAGGGTTCATTTTCATGCGAGGCAGCTCCTTGGGGGTTCTACTTAATTGTAATTTTGCTTGCTCTAAATGATTGGAATACAAATGAGCATCTCCTAAGGTATGAATAAACTCGCCTGGTTGCAGACCACATACCTGTGCCATCATCATGGTTAATAATGCATAAGAGGCAATATTAAAGGGCACACCTAAAAACACATCGGCCGAGCGTTGGTATAATTGGCACGATAGCTTGCCATCGGCTACATAAAATTGAAAAAATGCATGGCATGGAGGCAAAGCCATGTTTTCAATTTCGCCCACGTTCCAAGCACTTACAATTATTCTTCGTGAATTTGGGTTGTTTTTTAACTGGTCAATCACTTGCGTAATTTGATCGATATGCTTGCCATTGGGCGCAGGCCAACTACGCCACTGATGGCCATAAACAGGCCCTAAATCTCCGTTTTCATCTGCCCATTCATCCCAAATTTTAACTCCATTATCGGTTAAGTATTTAATATTGGTATCGCCTTTTAAAAACCAAAGCAATTCATAAATAATAGATCGAAGGTGTAATTTTTTTGTAGTAATTACTGGAAATCCTTCTTGTAAATCATACCTACTTTGATGCCCAAATACGCTAATGGTGCCTGTACCTGTTCTATCTTCTTTGGCTACTCCTTTATCGAGGATATGCTGCATTAGGTTATGATATTGTTTCATAGTGCTATTTTGATACCGTTATTGCGAACGAAGTGAAGTAACCTGCTAAGAGTGCTAGTTTTAATTTAAAGATTTATCTCTCCATACAAATCTATGAATAACTAATTCTTTAATAAAGTTAAAAAACGGATAAAACAAAAAATTTCCCCACTAGCTCTAGCAGGGAAATTTTACTTAACACCCTTTTGGGCAGGTTTGCCTGCAAGGCACCCTTAGGGTCTGTTACGAAATAAACTATACATTCAGCCTTGTTCTTTTGTTCGCTAATTGCGTTAAAAATACTCCCCATAGCGTTGCTATGTGTGTGTTTTTCGCCTTATTAACAACCAAAACAACTTCGTCTGTTCTGTACATTTTATTTCGTAACAGACCCTTCGTTTCTATTGGCTAATCCGTATTATTTTATTAATTTTCTATCAACCACAAAAGGAGCAAAAG
>CAZGDC010000167.1:0-5325 GCA_964524405.1 uncultured Roseivirgaceae bacterium | reverse complement strand
TATATAAATCTAACTTAGTGAATCATAAAATTTTGTATTTTTAGTGTTTATAAATACATTCTAATTATGAATCCGAATCTCATATCTTTTAAGAAAGTTGTTTTTGGTATATCAGCCTTTCTTTTCACATTTATTTTACAAGCGCAGCAGCTAGATATGAAACTGCTTAAAGGCATTGAGCCTCGCAATATTGGCCCTGGTGGCATGAGTGGTCGTATTACAGCATTAGATGTTGTGCACAGCAACCCGCAAATCATTTATGCAGGCACGGCTTCAGGTGGCTTATGGAAATCTGAAAGTGGAGGAATCGCTTGGAAACCTATTTTTGATAGTGTGGCTGTTCTATCCATTGGCGCAGTAGCCGTTTGCCAACAAAACACCGATATTGTTTGGGCAGGCACTGGTGAAGGCAACCCCAGAAACAGTGTAACTGGGGGTTATGGTATTTATAAAAGTTTAGATGGCGGCAAACATTGGCAGTCAATGGGCTTAGAAAAAACCCGAAATATCCACCGCATTATTATTGATAAGAACGACCCAAATACGGTTTATGTTGGGGCGATTGGCTCTTCGTGGGGCAAGCACCCCGAACGTGGTGTATTTAAAACCACTGATGGTGGAAAAACATGGAAGCATATTTTAAAAGTAAATAGCGCAACAGGAACAGGCGATTTGGTAGTTGATCCACAAAACCCAAATAAATTAATAGCCGCTATGTGGCAGCACGAGCGCAAACCATGGACGTTTACTTCGGGCGGCCCTGGCTCTGGCCTATACATTACCCTCGATGGTGGCGACAATTGGAAGAAACTAACCGAAAAAGACGGATTGCCTAAAGGCGAATTGGGTAGAATTGGTATTGCCATTGCCCCCTCTAACCCTAACCGAATTTATGCCCATATAGAAGCTGAAAAAAATGCATTATACCGCTCGGATGACGGAGGGGATAACTGGGAAAAAATAAACGACCAAAAAAACATTGGTAATCGCCCCTTTTATTATGCAGATATTTATGTGGATCCAATAAACGAGAATAGAATTTACTCTGTTTTTACCTACATTAACATGAGCATTGATGGGGGTAAAACATTTACTCGTTGGGCAGATTCTTATGTGCAAAACGGCATCCACCCCGATCATCATGCTTTTTACGTGCACCCAACCGATGCCAATTTTATTATTGATGGCAATGATGGAGGTTTAAATATTACACGCGATAGGGGTGCAACTTGGCGTTTTGCTGAAAATATTCCGGTAGCCCAGTACTATCACATAAATGTAGATAATGATTTTCCGTATAATGTGTATGGCGGTATGCAAGATAATGGCACTTGGGTAGGGCCTGGCTACGTACTTAAATCGGGCGGCATTCGTAACTCGTATTGGCAAGAGGTAATGTTTGGTGATGGGTTTGATGCCATGCCCGATTTAGATGATAATCGTTACGGATTTGCGATGAGCCAGCAAGGGTATGTAGGTCGTTTCGACCGTGTTACAGGCCTTACTAAAATGATTCGCCCAACCCACCCCGACCCAGATGTAAAGGTGCGATTTAACTGGAACTCAGCCATAGCGCAAGATCCGTTTGACCATTCTACAATCTACTTTGGTTCTCAATTTGTACATAAGAGTACCGATAAAGGCGATTCTTGGGCAATTATTTCGCCCGACTTAACCACCAACGACCCTGAAAAACAGAAACAATATTTAAGTGGAGGCATTACTATGGATGCCACAGGTGCTGAAAACTTCACCACCATTTTGGCTATTGAGCCAAGCCCTATTGAAAAAGGGTTAATTTGGGTAAGTACCGATGATGGACAGGTTCAAATTACAAGAGACGCTGGCAAAAGTTGGACAAACCTAAGTTCAAGAATTACAGGCTTACCTAAAAATGGGTGGATACCTCAGGTAAAAGCTTCGAAATATAATGCTGGCGAAGCCTTTGTAGTGGTTAATAATTACCGTCAATTTGATTTTAAACCTTATTTATTCCACACCACTGATTATGGCCAAACATGGAAACAAATGCTGAACGAAAGTGAAACATTTGGCTATACCTTATCTATTGTTCAAGATATTGAAGAACCCAATCTGTTATTTTTAGGAACAGAGCACGGCCTTTATATTAGTATTAATAAAGGCAGCTCTTGGACAAAATGGACAAACGCTTATCCTTCTGTTTCTACCATGGATTTGGCTATTCAGCCAAGAGAGCACGATTTAGTGATAGGCACTTTTGGCAGAGCTGCTTGGGTAATGGATGATATACGCCCACTACGAGAGTTAGCTAAAAATGGCACAAGTGCTTTAAAGCAAACGATAAAAGTGTATCCTGCACCTGATGCGTATATAACTGCTAACCAACAAGCTAGTGGCACTCGGTTTGCAGGCGATGCTATTTTTATTGGCAAAAACAGAAAAAGAGGGGCAATGATTACCTACACAGTAACGAAGCCTGAAGAGAAAAAAGAGGCCTCAGCCTCCACTTCAAAATCGAAGAAGAAAAAGAAAGGTAAGAAAAAAATAGAAGCCCCAATAGAAGCTAAAAAGGACACTACTAAAGTAGCTTATGATACTATTTCGTTTATGGTGTATAATAAGAATAACGAGTTGATAAGAACCATTAAAAACAAATACGATAAAAACGGCATGTACAGAATGTACTGGAGGATGGATGAAAAAGGAGTTAAGTACCCATCTCGAAAAGAACCAAAGAAGAATAGAGGAGAAAACAGTGGAGTGGATGTGTTACCGGGCACTTACAAAATAGTGATGAGCTTTGGAGATCAAAAAGACTCTACCATGGTAAATGTAAAGTTTGATCCAAGATTAGATATTCCTGTTTCTTCATTGGAAGCCAATTATAAAGCGAGTAAAGAAATAGAATCTCAAATTGAAGTTGCTGCCAATGCAATGACTCAGCTACGTGATAGTAAAAAAGTAATTGATGCCATTCTAAAACAGATTAAAGATAAAGGAGATGCGTTTGATTCGCTTAAAAATGTAAGCAAAGCTACCAACGACAGTATTAAGGTGTTAATGGATGAACTCGTAGGGCCTAAAAACGAAAAACAAGGAATTACCGCTGAGGAGTTTCCTTCCATTATGAATTATTTTTATACCAATTTTATGTACCTCGGCAGCTTTAATAACCCCGGACCAACACAGGCAAGAACGATGGCGCACGCCAAAAATAAACTGCTCCCTTGGTTAGCTAAAACCAATGAGTTTTTTAAAAATGAGTGGCCAAATTATCAAAAAATGGTGGAGGAAGCTAATTTAAGCCCGTTTGAAGATGTTAAATCGTTTGAACTTGAATAACACCAACCGTCATTCCAAAACCATACGCCATTACTGCGATGGCAGCAATCCCTTAATTAATAAAGGAGTTTCCACCTTCGTGGGTCACAAAGGACTCCTTTGGAGAATGACGCTACTATTGATTACTTCGTTTATTTATTTTCCTTTAACTGGGCAAAATCTTTTAACGGTTTACGAAAAATCAAACCATTTAGAAACCTCCACCTACTACGAAGGCATTGCGTTCTATCAAAAATTAGCCGATACCTATGAAGGAGTGAGCATCATAGAAAAAGGAATGACAGATTCGGGTTATCCGTTGCATATTGTATTAATATCTAACACAGGAGAAACAGATATTGCCAAACTTAAATCTCAAGGAAAAGCAATCCTATTAATTAATAATGCCATCCACCCTGGTGAACCCGATGGTGTAGAAGCATCGCAACTATTAGCTCGTGATTTAATAGAAGATGAGAAAATGAATACATTGCTTGACAACACAGTGGTTGTTATTATTCCATTTTATAATATAGGAGGGGCACTCAATAGAAATTCGACTTCTCGTGTAAACCAAAATGGACCCAAAGAATATGGGTTTAGAGGCAATGCCAATAATTACGATTTAAACAGAGATTTTATTAAAGCGGATACTCGAAATACCAAAAGTTTTATTCAACTATTTCAAGCACTTGATCCAGACGTTTTTATAGATACTCATGTTAGTAATGGAGCCGATTATCAATATATTTCTACTACTATTCCTACACAATTAGATAAACTTGGAGAACCATTAAGTAGTTTAATGAAAGAGCACCTATTGCCATATCATTATAATTATATGAAAAAGGCAGGAACTGAAATGACTCCTTATGTAAATATATGGGGAATGAAAACTCCAGATCAAGGGTATAATAAATTTATTGATCAACCACGGTATAGCACGGGTTATACTACATTGTTTCACACGGTAGGTTTTATGAGCGAAACGCATATGCTTAAACCATTTGAACAGCGAGTAGTAGCTACCTATAATTATATTACAGGTTTACTAAGTTATACAAATGCAAATGCAGCAGAAATTATACGATTAAGGAAGGAAACAAAATCTGCCATTGCAGCTCAAAAAGAATTTACCATTACATGGAAACTCGATAATACCAAAGCAGACACCCTTGTTTTTAAAGGCTATGAAGCAGCTCGACCAATAAGTGAGATTACAGGCCTAACAAGATTAAAATATGACCGCAGTAAACCTTATGCAAAAAAAATTCCTTATTATAATCATTATAAATCAGGAATTACGGTTACAAAACCCGATTATTATGTTGTTCCCAAAAATTATTGGAGGGTAATTGAACTGCTTAAATTAAATGGGGTTAGCGTTGAAAAATTAGAAAATACAAAAACGATTGAAGTAGAAGTTTATTATATAACCAACTACGAAACTCGAACACAAGCGTACGAAGGTCACTACCCTCATTATAATGTTGAACTAGAAACGAAAACAGAAACCATTCTTTTAGAAACGGGCGATTACCTTGTGCCTGTAAACCAGTGGCGTAACCGATTTATTATTGAAACGCTGGAGCCTCAAGCCACAGATTCTTATTTTAGTTGGAATTTTTTCGACACTATTCTTCAACGAAAAGAGGGGTTTTCTGCTTATGTGTTTGAAGATCTTGCTTTAGAGATTTTAGAAAACAACCCGGAGATTAAAAAAGCGTTAGATATGAAAAAATCTAAGGATGAAGACTTTGCAACTAATGGATATGCTCAATTAGTGTTTATTTACGAGCTATCAAAATATAAAGAAAAAACCTATATGAGGTATCCTATTTTGAGGTATAAAAAATAAACAAAAGACACAAATCATAATTGCTTTATATCTCTTTTTATACCATATTGATTTTATGGTGAATAGTGCAGAATTTCAATGTTGATATGTATTACAAAGAATATAATTATATAGAGGTAAGCACATAGATACATATTAATCTAATGAAAATAAAACGTTATGGT
>CAZGDC010000166.1:0-5337 GCA_964524405.1 uncultured Roseivirgaceae bacterium | reverse complement strand
GACCCTTTGGGTCGGAAACAAGATTGTTTGCAAAGCAAACTCCAACTAACACTCCAATGGCTCTGCCTCGGGGTAGTTTATTTGCAGGGCGATAGCTTGTTTTAACCCCACAAGAGTTATGCCTATAGGCTGTTTTTTTTTCAAAAATAAACACCTATTACATTTTCTATTATCATAGGTTTTAATACTTTCGTTACTATAATTGTACCTATTCAGCCAAGAGTCATTTCGGCTAAAAAAGTACTTTTTTCGCTAAATGTTAGCTATTTTTAGTACCATAGCGGTGCTATGCTACTAAAAAGGAGCTTCATTTATCAAAAAAACCAGTTGTTTTTATCTCGAAAGCACCTCGGCTGAATAGGTACCTATAATTATTTAAGAATTTATAATATAATAATATGAAAGCTGTATTAGTAACGATAGTCGTTTTTTTGGCAGGGGTTAGTTATGGACAACAGAAGCAATATTGGACAAAATCTAATAGAGCACCCTCAAATCAAAGCCTTCCCGCAAAATTTTCTACAACACCAAACCAAGTGTATATATTAGATTTTGTTCAATTTAAAAACGACCTTAAAGGGGTAAATAAAAGAGGAGAAATAGAAAAAAGTGCTGCATTTATAATGACGTTCCCTTCTCTATCAGGCAAAATGGAATCATTTAAAATAATAGAAGCTTCTATTATGCACCCAACCCTTTCTGCTAAGTATCCTGAAATTAATTCTTTTGCAGGCCAAGGCATTGACGACCCCACGGCCATTATTAGGTTTAGCATGTCAAACGAACTTGGTTTTCATGCAATGGTGATGTCTTCTCAAAATAAAACGGTTTTTATAGATCCACTTTCTAAAAAAGACTTTTCCTACATTGTTTATTCTAAAAAAGACCTCTCTAAAAAAGACCTTGGCTTTGAATGTTTTACGGAGGAGTCTATTCAAACGTTAGGAAATGAATCAATATTAAAAACGGACGATAAAAAACTAAGAAAATATAGACTGGCATTATCTTGTACGGCTGAGTATGGAAACATTTTTGCTGGAACAGGAACAGACGCTGAAAAAAAGGCCAATATACTAGCGCAAATGAATTTGACCATGACCAGAGTAAATGGTGTATATGAAAGAGACCTAGCCATTACTATGGAACTAGTAGCCAATAACGAGGAGATTATTTATTTTGGAAACACTTCTGAAGATCCATGGGCTAGCGAGTGGAACTCCCAAACACAAATAACTATTGATAATATTATTGGCGATGCTAATTATGATATTGGGCATAATTTTAATACTACTGGAGGCGGAAATGCAGGCTGTATAGGCTGTGTGTGTGCTTCAGGTCAAAAAGGAAGTGCTTATACAGGTAGAGCCAATCCAACAGGAGATCCTTTCGATATTGATTATGTTGCCCATGAAATAGGGCATCAGTTTGGAGGGTATCACACCCAAAGTAATTCCTCTTGTAGAAGTGGTAGTGGCACGACCGAAGTAGAGCCAGGCAGTGCTAGTACCATTATGGGCTATGCTGGAATTTGCTCTGCAAATGTTCAAAATAATAGCGATGCTTACTTTCATTATGTAAATATTAGAGATATTTCGGCCAATGTACAAAACGGAGTAAGCGCAGGTTGTGCTCAAATAATAAACTTAGTTAATAATGCACCAACTGCCAATGCAGGGGCAGATTACACGATTCCCACATCTACGGCATTTGTTTTAAAAGGAATTGGCTCTGACCCAGATGGCGATGCCATTACCTATACGTGGGAGCAAAACGACCCTGAAAACCCAAGCTCAAATTCTCCGCCACACTCAACCAGGGTGCTAGGCCCAATGTTTAGGTCGGTAGAAGGCACCACCATGCCAAATAGGTACATGCCACAAGTAAGCGATGTGCTTGCAGGCAACCTTACGCCAACGTGGGAAGTAGTGCCCTCTGTTGCTAGAACAATGGAGTTTGCCCTTACTGTAAGAGATAATAATGCCGAAGGCGGGCAAACGGATGATGATCTTATGGTGGTAACAGTAGATGGCGGTTCTGGGCCGTTTGAGCTAATAGCACCCAATACGGCTATTACTTGGTACGAAGGCCAAAATCAAATGGTTTTATGGAGTGTTGCAAATACAGATTTGGCACCTGTTAATAGCACCCATGTAAATATTTTATTATCTATTGATGGAGGCAACACATTTCCAATTTCATTATTTAATAATGTGCCTAATAATGGAGAAATGAAAATAACCGTGCCTAATACCATAGCTACAAATTGTAGAGTTAAAATAGAATCAACTAATAATATATTTTATGCGGTATCTACGGTTGATTTTGAAATAGCAGAGGCCGTTGCTTGTGTTATATTAACACCAACAGGATTGGCGGCTACCCAAGTAAACGGAACTTCTGCTACATTAACATGGGATGCCAATGCAGGCGCCACTTTTAATGTGCAATACAAACCAACACACGAAACCACTTGGGTAGCAGGAGGTGTTGGTGGAAACACAAAACAAATAAATGGACTTTTACCGGAAACGGAATATGAGTATCAAGTAAAAAGTGTTTGTGATGGATCTTCATCGAGTTATTCTGCTTCGTATCTGTTTACCACTACCGTTAATGTACTCGAATACTGTGTTTCAGAGGGAGCGGATATTAGTGATGAATATATAGGAAGAGTGCAGCTTGGGAGCATTGATAATACCACAGGAGCTACCACTGGATACTCCGATTATACCACCATTTCAACCAGTATGGTTCAAAATTCGGTGCAAGAAATTATAATAACTCCTGTTTGGACAGGCGCTGTGTTTAGCGAAGGATACGGGGTATGGATAGATTATAACCAAAATGGAAGTTTTGAAGATGCCAACGAACAAGTTTGGACAACCGCGCCAACAACAACTAGCCCTGTTACTGGCTCTTTTACCATTCCTGCTTCTGCCATTATTGGCACAACTAGAATGCGGGTTTCTTTAAAATATAATGGAATTCCTAGCTCTTGTGAGTTGTTTAGTTACGGTGAAGTAGAGGATTACAGCGTGGAAATTGTTTCGGAAGTAAACCCTCCTATTTTAACACATGTTTCCATTGAATCTAATAACGCTAACACCACTTTGGCTAAAGAAGGCGACTTGGTAACCATTAACTTTATTGCTAATAAAACACTGCAATCTTCGGTAGTTACCATTTTTGGAGAAGAAATATCGGCTACTGCCAACGGCACAAATTGGTCTGTTTCTGCTATAAGTACGGCAAGCACTTCAGAAGGGATAGTGCCATTTATTATTAATTATAAAGATTTAACAAATCAATCGGGCACACAAGTATCTGCCACTACCAATAGCTCTATGGTAACGGTTGATATAACAGATCCTATACTAAACCACGTACGTGTTTTTTCGAATAATGTAGATTCGGAGGTTGCCACAATTGATGATATAATTACGCTGTTAATTACCCCAAACGAAGAAATCATGAACCTAGTGGTAACACTTGCAGGCGAAAATATCGACCCAGTATTAGACGAAGGTAGCTGGCAGGTCAATAAAATAATGCAAATGGGCGATGCTGAAGGCGCTATTCCGTTTAGCATAGATTATACTGACTTTGCGGGCAACGAAGGAATAACTGTTTTGGCTACCACCGACTTTTCTTCGGTAGAATTTAGGGAGTTTATTTTAGGCATAGGAGAAAACAGTTTAATGCCTGCGATTAAAGTGTATCCAAACCCGGCTTCAAATCATTTAATTATTGAACTCGATGACATTAACCGTATAGATAACATAAAAATTACGGATGTAGGAGGTAAGACTATAATGGATGTAATACATAAAGGAGCTAAAAACGCCAAATTAACGGTTAATCTTTCGGAGTTAACCAATGGAGTTTACATTATTCAGTTAAGCACAAAAGACGGAGTATATAAAAGATTGCTTATTATTAATAAGTAAAAAAACAGGTGGGCCTTATGGATTTAATTACCCGCTTATATACCTACACCCACTAAACGCCATACGGTATTACAATGTTAATAAGGTATTACATTTCAACCATAATGTGGGTAGGGAGGGATAAAATCTCACCATTAAATCCATAAGCTTTGTTGATGCACTGCAAGTTAGCTTTTTGATGCTACATCAATCGAAAGTCTTAGAATGCGGGTTAAAGTATAATTTTAATAAAAATCACGCCATCTATTGCAATTAATTAAAATAGATTCCTATTTTGCATAATAAATAAAATGAACACAACACAATTACATCATCATTACCATAATTGGCCTTAGGCGAATAGGTGATAAGTATGTAAATACAATACTTTTAAAACCTCGTCTGAGCAAATCAGACGAGGTTTTTTTATTATATCCTCCTTGGTTTGCTCAGCACTAAATAATAAAAAATGAGCACACTAAAAATAGCCATTCAAAAATCAGGAAGGTTAAATCAAGATTCGATTAACCTCTTACAAAACTGTGGAATTCATATTGATAACGGCAAAGACCAACTAAAAGCAACCGCTTCTAATTTCCCTTTGGAGGTACTTTATCTCAGAAATGGAGATATTCCCCAATATGTGGAAGATGGCGTAGCTGACTTGGCTATTATTGGCGAAAACTTATTGGTTGAAAGTAAAAACAATATTGAGATTATTCGCAAATTAGGTTTTTCTAAATGCAAACTATCTTTGGCTGTGCCTAAAGAGGCCAACTATACTGATATTCACTTTTTTGAAGGAAAAAAAATTGCGACTTCCTATCCAAACACATTAAGAGCTTTTCTTGATAAAGAAGAGGTTAAAGCCGATATACATTTAATAAAAGGCTCTGTCGAAATTGCACCAAACATTGGCCTTGCCGATGGAATTTGTGACCTTGTAAGTTCAGGAAGCACCCTTTTTAAAAACGGGTTGAAGGAAACCGATACCATTTTAACCTCCGAAGCATGTTTAGTAAAAAATAGCAAGTTAAATGAAGCACAAAAAAAAACACTAACCACATTGCTTTTTCGAATAGATGCCGTACAAAAAGGGAAGAAAGCCAAATATGTATTAATGAATGCTCCGAATCATAAAATAGGCGAAATAACTAAAATTCTGCCCGGTATGCGAAGCCCAACCGTGCTCCCTTTGGCCAATAAAGGATGGAGTTCTGTACATTCGGTAATTGAAGAAGGCGAATTTTGGGATGTAATTGACCAGCTTAAAGAAGCGGGGGCTGAAGGATTATTAATTATTCCAATAGAAAAAATGGTGCTATGAAAGTTTATAAAAATCCTCCAAGATCAAACTGGCAATCAATTTGCAAACGGCCTAGTTTACAACAGAAAAACTTAGGCCGTTTAG
>CAZGDC010000165.1:0-5487 GCA_964524405.1 uncultured Roseivirgaceae bacterium | reverse complement strand
TAACAGCATTTTAAGGCTTTCATTACGAAGTGCCTTGCGGATTTAAGGTATAACATATTAATTTATCTAATAACTAATTTTTTAGTTATATTGCAGCAGAATTAATCAAGACAATATGAACCGTTTATTACTGCTCTCCATATTATCAATTTTATTATTACTACCGCTAATTAGTTATGGGCAAACCACTTCATTAACTAAGCAACGTAAACGAGCATTAGATTCGATCAGCCTGCTTCAACAACAAGTGGAAATTAATTTTCAACAAAAAAGAAAAGAGCATTTAGCCCAAATGGAGTCGAAATTTAAGATGCCTGATGGAAAAAGTTTAAAAGAACAAAGAGCCAAATATGTAGCCCATAAGCTAAAGAAGCGAGCAACACAAGATTCAATCGCTCATCTTAAAAATGATTCACTTCTTACTTATGCCAACCTAAAAGATAGTAGCATATTAGTTTTAAACCATGGGCTATACACGGCCATTCCTCCTCAAATTATAGCCCTTACCAAGCTCGATTCTTTAACTATTAAAAACAACAAGATTAGCATTATAGGCACGCAGGTTTTTGATATGCCCAATTTAAAAAAACTCGATGTTAGCCATAATAAACTCGGCATTAAATCTATAAAAATAACAAAAAACAACTTGTTAGTGAGTTTGAATTTAAGCAATAACAAGTTTACCTCCATTCCTAAAAAAATAAAGAAATTAAAACACCTAAAAAGACTCAACCTTTCTAATAATGAGCTTGGTAAGAGCTCCAAAAGAATAAAGTTCAAAAAGATGAAATCGTTGGAATATCTCCAATTAAGCAATAATGGTTTAACAACTATCCCTAAGGGCTTACATAAATTACCTAATCTAAAAGAGTTGGTATTATTTAATAATTCTATTACTTCCTTAAAAGGCATAGAAAAAGCTACTTCGCTCGAAAAACTCGTGCTAGGTAAAAACATCGTGTTGCCCGATCCCCGATATTTAGCTCGCCTCCCAAATCTTGAAAGCCTATTTATGAATAATTGTGGTTTAATTTACTTGCCACCAGAAATTGGTAAGATGAACGCTCTTAAAAAACTTTCGCTGCCCGAAAATAGATTGCAACTTTTGCCTCCAGAAATTGGTCAATTATCGAACCTTGAAAGCTTTATCGTTTATAAGAACCGCATTAAAAGCGTTCCTAAAGAACTATTTGCTTTAGAAAAATTAAGCTGGCTCGATTTATATTATAATCAACTTGATTATATAGACGCAGATATTGTAAAACTTAAAAACCTGAAAATCCTATTTTTATCACATAATAGCTTAAAGGAACTTCCTGCAACAATCGGTCTCATGCAAAACTTAGAAAAATTGCATGCACACCATAATAAACTTGTAGAAATGGTTGATATATCACAATTAAAAAAATTGAGAGTTTTGCACTTAAATAATAATATAATAACAGATTTTCCAATGTCTGTATTAAACTTAACCCAATTAAAAGAACTGGATCTTTCCAATAATTTGATAACTACTTTCCCTTATGAAATGAAGAATTTGGTTAATCTGGATTATATTTTCATCAATAAAAACCAAACAGATATGTATAGTTATGATTATGAAGGGGAAAAAATGGCTATGAAAGAATTAATGGATTTAGGGGTAAATATTAGATTTGACTACCCTGGAAGCAATTAACCCGTATATTCATAGGGTTTAGTGTGTTTAATTAAAAATCAGTCCTCTATAAAAACAGATTGCTTTTTATAGTAAATAGTGCGGGTTAAGCTGGTGTATTAAAAAATAATTAAGGCTTAACTTGTTGTTCAATTTAATTAAATGCTACATTTGTGCTTTAAATTAATAATTATAATGAGTAAAGGAACAGTAAAATTCTTTAACGACTCCAAAGGATATGGATTTGTTACGGATGAAGAATCAAACAAAGAGTATTTTGTACACGTATCTGGTTTAATTGACGAGGTAAAAGAAGGTGACGAAGTAGAATTCGAATTGCAAGAAGGTAGAAAAGGATTAAATGCTGTAAATGTAAAAAAAGCATAAGTTTTTAATATCTAATTTTAAAAGCCTCTGACATTTGTCTGAGGCTTTTTTTATTTTTAGGCTATGATGAAATTCATATTAATACTGGACGAGAAATTATTACTTTTTATTAATGGGCTACACACTTCTGGGCTCGATGCAATAATGTTTGCTTTAACCAATGGTAAAACATGGCTCCCTTTATTTTTAGGAACTATCATTTTTATTTTTGTTAAATTTAAACTAAAAGGTTTTTTTATTCTTCTTTTGGTTGGTTTGGCCATTACACTAGGCGACCAAATTTCAGCGAGCCTCCTAAAACCTTTGGTAGGCAGGCTACGCCCTTCACATGAACCTCATTTAGATGGGATTTTACACATTATTAATAATTATCGAGGAGGCCTTTATAGTTTTGTTTCATCACACGCAACCAATTCATTTGCTGTGGCTACTATGCTATGGCTGCTTATTGGTAAGCAATATAAATGGATTAGCATTTTTTTTGCTTGGGCAATAATTTTCAGTTTTACTCGCATTTACTTAGGTGTGCACTACCCAGGAGATGTTTTAGCAGGGGCAATGCTTGGTTCAATAATAGCTTTTGTTTTAAATTGGCTATTTAAAAAAATATCCCCTCAGCTAATTGCTTAAACCAATACTTATACCACATTAACATTGAAATGTCGCAGTCGTACCTCCCTTTGCAATAACGCACGCTACTTTCTTAAATCCATCATTTTTTGAACATACTTACCAAGAATATCAAATTCAATATTTACTAACGAATCAACCTTTATCTTACTAATATTGGTATGCTCAAACGTAAATGGGATAATCGCTACTTCAAAACTATTATCAGTAACATTAAAGCAAGTTAAGCTTATGCCGTTTATACAAATCGAGCCTTTTTCAACAATAAGTTGAGTGCCATCAGGCATATTAAATTGAAACACATAACTGCCACTATTTGCTTGCACACTATTACAAGTAGCCACCTGATCTACATGCCCTTGTACCACGTGCCCATCGAAACGCCCCTGCGAAGCCATGCTGCGTTCTAAATTTACCTTGTCGCTAGGCTTTAATTTTCCTAAGTTAGTTTTATCCAATGTTTCTTGAATGGCAGTAACCTGATACACATCCTTATCAATATCAACAACCGTAAGGCAAACGCCATTATGCGCCACACTTTGATCCACCTTTAACTCTGAAGTAATTGCTGATCGAATAAAAAAATGAATATTCCCTCCCTCTGTTTCTATGGATGAAACAGTACCCGTAGCTTCAATAATTCCTGTAAACATCTACACTTTTTTGCCAAAGTTAACGTAATAATTGCTAGCATTTGCAGGGTTGTTATATCTTCGCATCTATACTTATAATTGGCAATGGAAGATAGTTACAAAGCACGCGGACTTAGACGAAAACTGGTTAAAATTATTGTAGAGAAAGGGATTGATAACCCTAAGGTGATTGATGCTATTAATAATGTACCTCGTCACTTTTTTTTAGATAATGCTTTTATAGAACACGCCTATCAGGACAAGGCTTTTCCTATTGGCGAAGGGCAAACCATATCTCAGCCTTATACCGTTGCTTTTCAATCGCAACTCTTAAATCCTCAAATAGATGATAAAGTACTAGAAATAGGCACAGGATCTGGCTATCAAGCGTGCGTACTTTTAGAAATGGGCGTGAAGCTTTTTAGCATGGAGTACAATAAACCATTATACGATAAAACAAAGAAGAAACTGCCTAGCATGGGCTACCGACCTATTCTTAAACATGGAGATGGCTCCTTAGGTTGGCCTATTCATGCTCCTTTTGATGGCATTTTAGTAACCGCTGGCGCACCAGTAGTACCTGATGCCCTTAAAGAACAATTGAAAATTGGTGGACGACTGGTAATTCCTGTAGGAGATAATAAAATACAAAAAATGTTGCTCATTACACGTAAATCAGAAATAGAATTTAGCACACAAGAATATGATAACTTTAGCTTTGTACCTTTGTTAGGAAAACAAGGTTGGAAAAAATAAAATCTCCTTACTAAAAATATGGCAAAGAAAAAATCGGTAAACGATTCAAAAGTAATAATGACAGAGTTGGTGTTACCAAACGACACCAACACCCTTAATAATTTAATGGGTGGGCGGCTTATGCACTGGATGGATATTTGTGCCGCCATTGCAGCTCAAAAGCACTCTAACCGAACGGTAGTAACTGCCTCGGTTGATAATATTTCGTTTGCCAAGGCTATTCCGTTAGGCAGTGTAGTTACCTTTGAGTCGCACGTAACCCGTGCGTTTAATTCTTCTATGGAAATTTATATAAAAGCCACTCCAGAGAAAATTCCTTTTGGCAAAAAGCCCGAACCTAGCAATCAGGCATTTTTTACCTTTGTGGCCGTTGACCAAGCTGGGCACCCCATTGAAATACCAGAAGTAGTACCCGAAACCGACTTAGAAAAGGAATTGTATGCGGGTGCCTTACGAAGAAGGCAGTTAAGGTTAGTATTGGCCAAACGAATGAAGGTATCGGATGCCAAAGAATTAAAAGCGTATTTAGATAACGCCTAATGGAAGAGTTAACAGAAGGAGATTTAAAATTATTTTTTGAGGAAGATATTTATTTGATAAAGAAAGAAATTACCTCAACTAAGCTTCCTAAAGTAAAAACACCAGCGCCTATTAAAGAAACTATTTCCACTACCGCATCCATAGTGGAAAATTCCAAATTAATGGCTTGCCAAGGCGGAAACGCAAAGGGCATTGCTATTATAATTACCAATGACTCCAATGATTTTTTAAACACAACGGATGAAAGCCTTTTACTAAATATTTTAAAAGCCATTGGATTATCACTCGAAGATGTAGCCATCATTAACCAACATACAACTGGCACTGATTGGGTAAATCAAGTTGAATTCACTAAAGCTATTGTGTTCGGCATACTGCCAAGCACCTATGGGTTTGTTACCGAAAATTATAACATTCAGCAAAAAGACCAAACACAATGGTTGTTCTCAGATTCCTTATTTAGCCTGGCATCCGATAAGGTGCTTAAAGGTAATTTATGGGATAAATTGCAGGAGTTGTTCTAAATACAACCTCTATTATATAGAGTGCTAAAATTAAGAGTCTAAAATTTAATTTTACAAACAGCAAGTAATGCCATTTTAATTTTGAGGTGCCGCACTAATTAGATTGAACTATTTTTACACTATCGAGCCAAAATAATTTAGTATATCTGGTTATGGTCAATGATTTTAACGATGAGGTTGTGAAAAAGAAGCAATACAATGCGGCATTTCAATGTTAATATGGTATAACCATCTACAGGGGCGGTAAGTTCTAGTAGTAATTTCTCTGTGCCATTGGCTGCGGCATTGGTTATTTTTTATACAGTTGGTTACTGTTTTCTTAATACTTGTTGGTGAAACAACACCAACAAGAGGTTGGCAA
>CAZGDC010000164.1:0-5526 GCA_964524405.1 uncultured Roseivirgaceae bacterium | reverse complement strand
TATAATGTATAATTTCTAATTTAGAAACAGTGCTAATTGTACATTGTTAATTCTTTTTTAGTTACTCAAAATTAAGATGCTTCCTGTTCTGATATGCTCTTTATTATTTAAATCTTTAATTCTTATCCAAAATACATAGTTACCAGTAGGTAATTTTTTTTGGTTTGAGATGCCATCCCAACCTTCTTCTAGGTTGGTGGTTTGAAAAAGTGCTTCGCCCCATCTATTAAAAATTCGCATTTCATAGGTAGCTATAAATTTACCTGTTATTATAAATTTATCATTTACTCCATCCCCGTTAGGTGAAAAAGCATTAGGAATCGCTATTACGGGGTCTCTTTCAAAGGTAAGCTTATTCGAGCGTGAAGGGCTATTATTAGTAAGTACTGGAATTGCCCATACGGTAAATGTAATGGTTTGGTTTACTTGGTTAGCTAACGTAAAGGTGTAAAACGTGTCTCCTTCTGTATAAATACTGTCAATTAGCGTACCTTCTTTATCTTTTAAGGTAATATAATAGCCTTGAAATCCGTCTATCCAGCCAGAAAAATCATTCCATTTAAGTTGTGTGTCCGAAAAATCATCAATTGTTCCTTCTAAAAATAAAGAGGCCCCAATTAAGTTAAGAGGCGAGGCATTATTACAGATGTCAATAGTTTGTACGGCTACATATTTTGGGGCCTGCTCAAAACTATCAGTAAACGAGTTACTACTTACAGAATCCTTTCCGATAACCGTGCCTTCTTTATTTGTGTGATTTACATAAAAATAAGCAGGGGTGGTATTGGGTGGAATGAGCCAATTCCATGCGATAGAATCGTTATTGGTAATGCTGCTGATATTATTAATGCTAGGTGGTATATCGGTTGAAAATGATGTTTCAAAAACGTGCAGCGATCGAGCAATTCCTCCTGCAAAGCTTACTTCGGTTTGATAAAAATAACGCGTGTTGCATGTCACTGTAGTATCTACATGCTGATTGATAGATGAGCTAAAAGAGTGTAAAACTAGCCCATCCCGGTATAAATTAATGACTTGTCCTGCTCCAAAATTGAACGTAATCCAATCGGCAGTTAATTGATTGTTTTGGGCTGATACATCTAAGTTAATGGTGCAAATTTCGTTTGAGTATGATTTAAAATTGCTACAAGCATCGTAGGTGGCTATTCTAAAACAATACCTGCTTTGGTTAAAGTTTAACTGTGTAATGGTATCAACTAGCGTGTGTTGTTCTAAATTTTTAAATAATACAAAGCTATTATCATCGTTTAGCGATATTTCAATCCTATGTAAGGAGTTAGGTGAAAGGATGTAATCTAGTTTTAAACGTGTATTACCTAGCATAATAAGTGAATCCAATTGGGCAGGTAATACGGTTGCCACGGGGTCGAACATAAAGGAAGTAATACCACACCGATTGGTTGCGGTAGTAAAGAGGCCAGTAACAGTTACGGTTCTTTGATTATTGTTTGCATAGGTATATGGGGGCACAGCGACTCCTTTTGGGACTATAATAATAGTGCCATCGCCATAATTAATTTCATACTCATCATAATAGGCATCATTAATTTGAACTAATAATTCCAAATTATTGCAACTAAATAATTCAACGCTTGGTAATTCTGGCGCAACAATAATTACTTGAACGCTGTCTTTTTTTTCGCCCGTAGCACCTTGTATATACTGATTAATCCAAACGGTACCAGGCGATGTGTACGTATGAGTGGGATTGGAGGAGGTGGCAGATTCTGAGCCATTAAATTGGTAGATAATTACACCTGTACCCGGACTGATGTTGGTAACTGTAACCGTTAAATCATGACATCCTAATTGCTGATCAACGCTAAAATCGCCTCCAACACTTAGGTATTGTGCATTTGCTTGTTTTATAAAAAACAATATTGCAATGAGAGCTAGCACATGCCATTTTACATTCATTTAAAAAGCATAATCTTTAAGAAATTGAGTTGCTTTAGCCATATCATTATGCAATATTCTATCTTCCTTAATAAACGGAACAATTGCTCTAAAATTGCTTACAAAGTTTTCGATTTTTTGCGAAGATTTTAAGGGTCTTCTAAATTCTAATGCCTGCGAGGCCGTTATCATTTCGATACTTAATATTACATACAAATTATTAATAATTTTATGCGCTTTAGTGGCCGCATTAGCACCCATGCTTACATGGTCTTCTTGTCCATTAGACGAAACAATAGAATCGGCTGTGGCGGGATGGCATAAGTTTTTATTTTGGCTCACTATTGAAGCGGCTGTGTATTGAGGAATCATTAGTCCTGAGTTAATACCTGGATTAGCCACAAGGTAATTGGGCAGGTTACGGCTGCCCGAAATTAATTGATAGGTTCTGCGTTCAGAAATACTGCCTATTTCGGCCATTGCCAACGCCATAAAATCTAAAGCGAGTGCGAGTGGTTGGCCATGAAAGTTGCCAGCAGAAATAATTAAATCCTCCTCAGGAAATACATTAGGATTATCGGTAACACCATTTATTTCTTGCGTAAACACTTGATTTACATAAGTTAGTGCATCGTTGGTGGCGCCATGCACTTGTGGTATGCACCTAAAAGAGTAGGGGTCTTGTACATGCTGTTTCTTTTGAATAATAAGCTCACTTCCTTTTAAGTAATTGCTCACCTCTTGTGCCACAATAGCTTGGCCTGGCTGAGGTCGTATTTTGTGTACTTTAGCATTAAAAGGTTCTATTCTTCCATCAAATGCATCAATAGAAAGTGCCCCAATCAAATTGGCGATTTTTAATATTTTTTTAGACTGGATTAAATTCCACACACCAAAAGCGGCCATAAACTGGGTGCCATTTAAAAGGGCTAGCCCTTCTTTTGCTTGTAATTCGATGGGTTGCCAACCCATTTGATTAAGCAATTTTTTGCCAGAAATAATGGTGCCTTTATAATTCACTTCGCCTTCGCCAATAAGGGGTAAACATACATGCGCTAAAGGAGCTAAGTCTCCAGAAGCACCTAAAGAGCCAAATTCATACACTATCGGAAGCGCATCATTATTATAAAAATCAATGAGGCGTTGCACAGTACTTACTTGAACACCCGAATGCCCATAGCTTAACGATTGTACTTTAAGTAAAAGAATGATTTTAACAATGTAATTAGGGATTGGGTCGCCCGCTCCGCACGCATGAGATTTTATAATATTGGATTGCAGTTTTCCTAATTCGTTTTTAGAAATATGCTCTTTGTACAAAGAGCCAAAACCTGTATTAATCCCATAGATTGGCTCATCAGAAGTTTTTATTTTTTCATCTAAATAAGTACGACAATATTGAATTTTTGTAACGACTTCTTCTGATAGCTCCAGTATTGCACCAGAAGATATAATTGATTCAACATTATCTATGGTAAGTGGAGAAGTAGTTATCAGATGTTTGTTCATATATTATTCAGCTTTTTAATAAGTGCATCAATTGATAAAGATGCTTGCGTGCCCAGTACCATATCTTTTACGGTTAGTGAGTTATTGGCGACCTCATCGGATCCAATAAGAACAACATAGGGGATGTTGAGATTATTGGCATAAGTCATTTGCTTTTTTAGTTTGGCAGAGGTTGGGTAAAGCTCGGTTGCAATGCCTACTTTTCTTAATATGGCTAATTGTTTTAACGCAAAACTTTCTTCTTCTGCCCCAAAATTTGTGAGTAATACTTGTGTGGTGGTTACCACTTGGGTGGGAAATAGGTTACGAGCCTCCATTACATCGTAGATTCTGTCTATTCCCAAGGAAAACCCAACACCTGAAACATCGGGCAAGCCAAATACACCTGTAAGGTTATCATAGCGGCCACCGCCAGAAATGCTGCCAATGCTTCCGTCTAAGATTTTTATTTCAAAAATAGCACCCGTATAATAGGAGAGGCCTCTGGCTAGGGCAGGATCAAAATCAATTGTAGCTAAATTACCATCCATTGATTCTACATAAGCTAGTATTTGTTTTATTTCGTTTAAGCCTTGTAATGCTTCTTGGCTGTTGCTTAATGTTGATTCTAAGTATTCAATTTTTTTGGTATTATTACCTAATAAGGCTAAAATAGGAGATAGGCTATCCAATTGCGATGTGTTATATCCTATTTTTTCAAGCTCCTTAAAAACACCTTTTATACCAATTTTATCTAGTTTATCAATGGCTACGCAAAGAGGGCCTTCTTCGCCTTGATGCCCTAAGTAAGTAGCCAAGCCCGATAAAATTTTGCGACTATTTATTTTTATCTGGTATCCCTCTATGCCCAAATTTTGCAAAATCTCATTCATCATCATCATAATTTCTGCTTCGCAGATAAGCGATTTAGTGCCCACTACATCGGCATCGCACTGCATAAATTCACGGTATCGTCCTTTTTGAGGGCGATCGGCTCGCCATACGGGCTGCATTTGGTAGCGCCTAAAAGGAAACGTGATTTCGTTCCTATTCATTACTACATACCGAGCAAAGGGCACGGTTAAATCGTAGCGCAAACCCTTTTCAGAAATTTGAGGCGTAAGTTTTTGCGAAGTAGTAGTAGCAAAATCTGTTTTTACTTTTGAAACATAATCGCCCGAATTAAGCACTTTGAAAATAAGCTGGTCGCCTTCATTACCATATTTGCCGGTAAGCACCGAAAGGTTTTCCATGGTAGGCGTTTCGAGTGGCAAAAATCCAAATTTTTCAAAAGTAGATTGAATGGTTTTTAATAGGTAGTTACGCTTACTTACCACTTTAGGGCCAAAATCTCTTGTTCCTTTGGGTATAGTAGGCTTTTGGTTACTCATTTTAAATCTCTTAAATTAGAATGCAAAGTTACGCATTGTATTGGATGAAAAATAAAAATATAATAAGATATAGCCTAAAATTTATCTGTTAATGTTTTACTATTTAAGTAAATATACTATTTTTGCACCTCGAATTTAAGAAAATTTATATAATGGCTATCACTAGACTTAAAAGAAAAGCACGTAGAAATAAACTCACTTCAAAGCTAAGGAATCAAAAATTAGCACTTGAAAGTGCCAAACCTGTGATGAAAAATATAGATGTAGAGGCTATAAAAGCTGAATTTAAAGCTGCATCTGAAAAAAAAGAAACACCTAAAAAAGAAACTGCACCTAAAGCGGAAGCCAAAGTAGAAGTTTCTGAAAAGGAAGTTAAAAAGGCAAGTCCTAAAAAAACAGCCGCCAAAAAAGAAACTGCTCCCAAGGCAGAGAAGAAGGCCGCTCCTAAAAAGGAAACAACGTAGGAGTTTACGAATTCAATAATATTGTAAGGGTTGGTATTTACCAACCCTTTTTTTTTGTGCGCTCATTTAACCAAGGGGCTTTGTTGCTTTTGGGGATAGGATGCTCTAATAGCTTCTAATTATTTGCGGCCATAGTTGCGCAAATTTTTATTGCCAATAAAGAATCTAAGTTTCTGCAGGTATTAGCTTAAACCTGCAAGGTGCTTCGTAATAAAATCCTTCCGCATTTTCATGAAATTGCTATAAGTGGCAAAGATTTCTCCGTT
>CAZGDC010000163.1:0-5527 GCA_964524405.1 uncultured Roseivirgaceae bacterium | reverse complement strand
TTATCAAAAAAATCAACTATTTTTATCTCGAAAGCACCTCGGCTGAATAGGTACGTAATAAGCACAAAAATTTCGGAACGCCTGATAAATTTTCTGGGCTAAGTTTAAATGGAATAATTTGCTCAATTAAAGGCATAAAAAAATCCCGATTAAATTAATAACCGAGCTATAAAGGATTAAATTATATTTTTAAGCTGTAATAACAAAACAACGATCTAAAATTGGCCTATAAGATCGGCCAAAAGACCGGTAGCACCAGCGTTTGAGAACTTTAATTTCTTTTAAAACTAAATTATCAATCGCTTTCAAAAGCTCTTTCTCAAAGAGCGCTAAATCGAAACTCACTTTTTTCAAAATGGTTTTTACATATTCTAGCATAAATGATTAATTAAATTTAAGAACATTTCCCTTTAAACGATTCGTTCGCACTTCTCGTATATGGGAATGAAAATTTACAAAATTTTGTTGTCATTTCAAAGAAAAATTTATAATCAGTTGCCACAGTTTAAAACCTGTTTTGCATATTTGCGGTTGTTATTATTTACTTATGAAGTACGCAGTAATTATAGTCCTTTCTTTTATCACTCTTGTTTCGCAAGGGCAAGATTTGAGCATCCAATTAGGTCGTAATACGATTGCTCAAAATCAAACGTTTACGATTTCAATTGTCTCCAAAAATGGCAATATACAATCGTACGATAAGTTTCCTACTATTGATGGATTTAGAAAACTAGGCACTTCGTCTTCAAGCCAAACTAATATTGTTAATGGCAGAGTATCTTCTACCCATAGCATTATTATGAATTATAGTGCATCAAGTAAAGGTAGTTTTTCGTTACCACCCTTCGAAATTAATGCCAATGGCTATTTGCTAAAATCGCCTGGCACCACCATAATGGTAAAAGAGACCGTTCAGCAACAACATAATAATTATAACGACCCATTTGATAGCTTTTTTGGTAGAAGACGCAACGCCCCAACAGAATTTGTAGATATAAAAGAAGATGCCTTTTTTGCTTTATCAACCGATAAAAAAGAAGTGTACGTAGGCGAAGGCTTTACTATAACCTTGGCATTTTATGTGGCCGAAGCCAACCGAGCACCCTTGCAATTTTACGATTTAGGAAGGCAATTAGGAGAAATTTTTAAAGTGATAAAGCCCGCTACCTGCTGGGAAGAAAATTTTAGTATAGAACAAATTAATGGACAAAGAGTTACAATTAATGGCAAAAATTACACCCAGTATAAAGTGTATCAAGGAGCATTTTTTCCACTCAATAATGAAGATATTGTATTTCCATCGGTTGGGCTAGATATGATAAAATATAAGGTTGCCAAAAACCCATCGTTCTTTGGTCAAAACAGGAAAGAGAGCCTTAAAAAGTTTAGAACCAAACCCGTAATGGTTAACGTAAAAGACCTACCCCCACACCCTTTTAAAGATAAAGTGGCTGTTGGCAATTTTAAATTCCGCGAAAGAATAAATAAAACCACACTAAATACAGGAGAAAGTTTTAATTACGATTTTATTATTTATGGGGAGGGTAATGTGGCAGGTATTACGAACCCCGTAATTACCAAGTCAGAAAACCTAGAATTATACCCTCCCAATATAAGTCAGCAAATAAATAGATCAGGGAATAGGGTTACAGGAACAAAAACATTTAATTACTATGGAATTCCCAAAGAGCCAGGCACTTATAATTTAGAAGATCATTTAGAATGGATATTTTTTAATTTAAGAAAGAACGATTATGATACCCTAAAATCGAATTTAATATTAACCGTTATGGGTGAAAGCCGCAAAAACGAATCAATTATATCAAACGATTTAGGCTCATTTTATAATCTCATCGAAATAGAAAGCAATGAGTTTATGTATCAAAATAATTGGCCAATCCTTAGAATTGTAATGAATGTCTTTATTTTGTTGGTGATTAGTATATCTGCTTTCTTGATTTATAGATTAAGGGGCTAGAAACTATCTTAAATTAAACCAAGATCGTAGGCCTAAACGCCAGTTTTGCGAGTTTTCTGAGAAATGAATAACCCCGCAGCAAGCTGACGGGGTATCAGTAGAAGTTTACTACGTAAACAAAGTTGTTTCTGACCCAAAGGGTCGGGGAATTAAACCAAATAGGCTATCGCCCTGCGATTAAATGAAGTCAATTCTATATATATATGAGCAATACACTAGGAACTATTTTTAAAATAACCTCCTTTGGAGAATCTCACGGGTCTTCTATTGGTGTAGTGATTGATGGTTGCCCAGCAGGGTTGGCTATTAATCGCGAATTTATTCAGGCGGAATTACTTAGAAGAAGACCAGGCCAATCAAAAATTACTACTGCTCGCAATGAGACGGAAGCATTCGAAATTATTTCTGGCGTGTTCGAAGGAAAATCTACAGGAGCTCCAATCGCACTTATTATTGCTAATAGCGATGCCCGATCAAAAGATTACGATCATAATACCAATGTATATCGTCCATCACATGCCGATTATACGTACCAAAAAAAATATGGCCACCGCGACCATCGAGGAGGAGGAAGAACATCGGCACGTATAACAGCAGGCTGGGTGGCAGCAGGTGCTATTGCCAAGCAGGTATTGCAGCATAAAGGCATAAAGGTGCAAGCTTATGTAAGTCAGGCAGGCACGGTAAAATTAGAAACCCCTTACACTCAACTTGATTTAAGCAATACTGAGAATAATATAGTGCGCTGCCCTGACGATACTATAGCTCAAGAAATGATTAGCCTCATTGAAAAAACAAAGAAAGACGGTGATACCATTGGAGGAGTGGTTACTTGCATTGCTTCTAACATGCCCGTAGGTTTAGGAGAGCCTGTTTTTGATAAATTGCATGCAGCCCTTGGCCACGCAATGCTTTCTATTAATGCCGTAAAAGGGGTAGAGTTTGGTAGCGGGTTTGCAGGTGCAGCAATGAAAGGCTCGGATCATAATGATTTATTTAAAGCAGGAAATAAAATCACCACACAAACCAATTATTCAGGAGGCATCCAAGGCGGTATTTCTAACGGAGAAGACCTTGTGTTGAGAGTAGCCTTTAAGCCCGTTGCCACCATTATGAAAGCGCAAGCTACCGTTGATGAACACGGAAATAAGGCCACCATAAAAGGAAAGGGGCGGCACGACCCTTGTGTAGTGCCTAGGGCAGTACCCATAGTGGAATCTATGGCTGCCATTATACTTGCCGACTTTGTATTGCGTGCACAAAACACTACTTTGGAGGGATAATAGTTCATAAAATCTTATTTTTTATACTTAATAACCGAATAATGAAAAAGATGTCGTTGGTAGCTAAAATTGGGATTGGTATGGTGTTAGGAGTTGCCATTGGTGTGGTTGCCATATTTTGGGGAGGGAATGAATTTGTACTTGACTGGATTAAGCCATTTGGCACCATTTTCGTAAGTATGTTAAAGTTGATAGCCATTCCTCTCATTTTGGTTTCATTAATCGATGGTATTTCAAATATGACGGATACTTCCAAGCTATCAAGAATTGGAGGAAAAACATTAGGCCTCTATTTAACCACCACGGTATTAGCTATTACATTCGCTCTTTTAATTGCCAACGTGGTAAATCCAGGATCTTATTTGCCCGATGAAAAAAGAATGGAGCTAAAAGAAAAGTTTGCCAAGGATGCCATGGTAAAACAAGATAAGGCAACGAATGTAAAAAAGTCTCGGCCTTTGCAAGTAATGGAAGATATTGTTCCTTCTAACCTATTTAAAGCATTAAGTACCAATGGTAAAATGCTGCAAGTAATTTTCTTTGCCTTCTTATTTGGCATTGCAATGGTAATGAGTAACCAAGAAGTGGTAGCCCCTGTTAAAAGTTTTTTTAAAGGAGTAAATAACATTATCTTGAACATTGTAGATATTATAATGAAGTATGCCCCAATAGGTGTGGCAGCACTTATTGGAGGCCTTATTGTAGATGTAGCAGGAGATGACCCCGCTGGAGCGTTGGATTTATTTAAAGCATTAGGCATTTATGGATTAAGCGTTATTTTCGGTTTAACATTTATGATTTTTGTATTCTACCCTGTTATTATTACGTCTTTCACAAAAATTAAATACATCGACTTTTTTAAGGCCATCTTTCCAGCTCAATTATTAGCTTTTTCTACCAGTTCAAGTGCAGCTACACTGCCTTTAACCATGGAAAGAGTAGAGCATAACTTAGGTGTTTCAGAAGAAGTAACCAGTTTTGTATTACCCATGGGAGCTACCGTTAATATGGATGGCACCAGTATTCACCAAGCCATTTCAGCCGTATTTATTGCGGTGGCTTTTGGGCACGATTTAACTTTAATGGATCAATTAACCATTGTGGTTACTGCTACCCTTTCCTCCATTGGGGCAGCAGCAGTGCCAGGCGCAGGGTTAATAATGCTCGTAATCGTGCTGGGTTCTATTGGCGTTGACCCTGCCGGTTTAGCACTTATCATTGCATTAGATCGACCGTTGGATATGCTAAGAACAGTAGTAAATGTTACAGGCGATGCCACCGTAGCCGCCTTAGTGGCAAGTAGCGAAGGGGAGCTTAATCATATTCCAGAAAATGTTAAATAGGGTAAAATTTGTCTTTTATTTTTCCCTATTAATGCTTGTTGGTGCCTATAGTACAGCCCAAGAGGTAGAGATAGATACGCTAATTTTTAAGGGAATTGCCATCATCCCACACGAAATGCAGTTTGGTAATGAAACCATTGAAGAGCTATCGGGCATTGAATATACAGGCGTTGGAAGTCGTTTTATTATCATTCCTCAAACTAAAAAAAAGGCATATATCTTTTTAGGCAATATTATAATAACCGATGCTGAAATAAAGGTTGATTTTGATAGTGTAATTTATTTAGACCACGGCTCTTTATATGCCGAATCGGTTCGAATAAACCCTAAAGACAAGCAGCTTTATATCGCAGAAGAAAGAGATAAAACATCTATTATTTACAAAATAAATCCAGTTTTAACATTACAATCCATCTTTACTTCCACCAAAAAACAACGCCATAATAGAGGTTATGAAGGCTTGTGTTTTAGTGCAGATGGTAATATAATGTACATTGGTTTAGAACGACCAAAGTCAGGAGACATTACCAACATAATTGCGTATAACTTAACAGATAAAACCGAAATTGTTTACGATTACCCTTTGGATATTTTACCCAACGACAAAGAAGCAGACAATGGTATAACCGAGCTTTTATCTCTTAATGATTCTACCCTATTAGTGATAGAAAGAGCCTACTTAGGCTCTAATGAAAACTCCGTAAGAATTTATAAAGTGCGCATTCCGAAAGAAGGGAATGAAATAAAAAAGGTAAAGTTACTGACCGACTTTTCGGCCTCTCCTGAAATAGATAATATGGAAGGCGTTGCCTTTAGTGCTTCAGGCAAAGAGCTAATTTTTGTATCTGATAATAATGCCAACTCCTACCAACAAACGTTGTTTATAGTTATGTCGATTAGCCCACATTATTCACCCTAAAAAA
>CAZGDC010000162.1:0-5679 GCA_964524405.1 uncultured Roseivirgaceae bacterium | reverse complement strand
ATAATGTGGGTTAACCAAAAAGAGGAGACAACTTGACTAGTTTACCTGCTCTTAAATATTAATGTGTCCTCAATTATACCTACAAACATTTTTTTAATAAATAAACTACCCCGAGGCAGAGCCATCGGGGAATTAAGCCAAATGGGCTATCGCCCTGCAATTAATTTCCTTTTCGGTAAGCAAAACTATTTCAATAATTTATCTTCTTTTACATATTGCCTTAACTTTGCAGCTTTATATAATGGATACATGAGCCTACAAGAAGAAATTAGCAAGCGAAGAACTTTTGGAATTATATCTCACCCCGATGCTGGTAAAACCACATTAACTGAGAAATTACTGCTTTTTGGCGGAGCCATTCAAAAAGCGGGTGCTGTTAAATCTAATAAAATTACCGACCATGCCAAATCGGATTTTATGGAGATTGAGAAGCAGCGTGGTATATCAGTGGCCACTTCAGTTATGGGGTTTAACTACCGAGGTATTAAAATTAATTTATTAGATACCCCTGGACACCAAGATTTTGCCGAAGATACCTACCGCACACTTACGGCTGTTGACAGCGTAATTATGGTAATTGATTGCGTAAAAGGGGTTGAAATACAGACAGAAAAACTGATGGAGGTTTGTAGAATGCGTGATACGCCTGTAATTGTATTTATCAATAAAATGGATAGAGAAGGTCGTGATCCATTTGAACTGCTAGATGAAATTGAAGAAAAATTAAAAATAAATGTAAGGCCATTAAGCTGGCCCATTGGTATGGGTAAACGCTTTAAAGGCGTTTACAGCATTTATGAAAAAGCATTACACCTATTTGAACCTAGCAAAAGAACGCTATCCGATGGTGTTAGCATTAAAGATTTAAATGATCCCATTCTTGATGAGAAAATTGGAGAAACAGATGCCAATTTAATACGCGAAGAAGTTGAATTAGTAGATGGCGTGTATCCTGAATTAAATCATCAAGATTACCTAGATGGCAAAGTTGCGCCTGTGTTTTTTGGTAGTGCGGTTAATAATTTCGGGGTTCGTGAATTACTCGATTGCTTTATTGATATAGCTCCTGACCCAAAGCCAAGAGCGACTGATATTAGAATTATTGACCCAATTGAAGAAAAAATGTCGGGCTTTATTTTTAAAATTCATGCCAATATGGACCCTAAGCATCGTAACCGAATTGCCTTTTTAAGGGTGTGCTCTGGCATGTTCGAGCGTAAAAAAAATTACTACCACGTACGGCATAATAAAAGCTTTCGATTTTCGAACGTTACCGCTTTTATGGCGCAAGATAAAGAAGTGATTGACACTGCTTACCCTGGCGATATTATTGGACTATACGATACGGGAAATATGAAAATTGGCGACACCCTTACCGAAGGCGAAAAGGGTTCGTACAAGGGTATTCCAAGTTTTTCTCCCGAAATATTCAAAGAGGTTATTAACCTTGATGCCATGAAAAGCAAGCAACTGGATAAAGGGTTACGCCAATTAATGGACGAGGGTGTGGCTCAATTATTTACCTACGATTTAGGAAGCAGACGAGTAGTAGGAACGGTTGGGGCTTTGCAATTTGAGGTAATTCAATACCGACTTAAACATGAGTATGGTGCCACTTGTAGATTTGCCCCTATAAACTTACATAAAGCATGCTGGATTGATAGCTCAGACACCAAAAAGCTAAAAGAATTTATAGCCTCCAAACAACGGCATATTGCAAAAGATAAAGAAGGGAAGCTCGTATTTATGGCAGAAAATAAATCGTGGTTACAAATGGTAGAGCAAAACTTTCCAGCAATTAACTTTCATTTTATATCAGAATTTTAACCCTCTAAATCTTATGAAATACTTAGCCCCCATTTTACTCATCGCTATATTGGTAATCAATAGCCAAAAATCTCAAGCTCAAAACAATGATTCGTTTTATATAAAACCTAGTTTTTGGGGTTATAGTTTTTACAAAGGGACCACTAAATATAGTATGAATGATATGTTAGAGGAGGTATCGCCAAATAAAACAACTTTTGCCTTAATGAAAAATGCAAAAAACAATTATGTGTTTTCGCAAATAACGAGCTTTACTGGCGGTTTTTTAGTAGGAATACCCTTGGGCAGAGCCCTTGCAGGAGGAGAACCCAACTGGGCTCTTTTGGGCATTGGAGCTGGGCTAATAGCAATATCTATCCCCCTTACTATTAATTTTAAGAAAAAAGCAAATGAAGCATTATTCCGGCATAATACTTTTATTAATAATAATGCTAGCTTAAATTACAAACCAGCGTATCGGCTTGGAGTTGGCAGTAATGGTCTCAATTTTCAAGTTAGGTTTTAATGAAAATATACCAACAGCTCTTTGCTAAATTCTATGATTCGTTTATGCATGGATTTGAGGAAAAACTATTTGAAAAACGCAAAACACTCTTATCTAATTTAGAAGGAAACGTGCTAGGGGTAGGCGAAGGAACAGGGGTGAATTTTCAATTTTATCCTAATTATATTAAGGTGCATGCCGTAGAGCCCTCCAAACCAATGCTCGAAAAAGCAAAATTAAAAGCAGCAGGCATGACTAATATTACTTTTTATAATAATGGCATTAATGATAGCGCATTAACCCAAAAAATAAAACCTAAAAGCATGGATGCTATTATATGCACCTTGGTTTTATGCACCATTCCTGACCCAGTTCTCGCCTTAACTAATTTTAAAAAGTGGCTAAAGCCCAATGGGAAGCTAATTATAATGGAGCATATACATGCAGAAAAGCCTATTAATAAAAAATTTCTAAACTTTATTAATCCTGCTTGGAAAGCTCTAGGTGAAGGGTGTAATTTGAATAGAAATACCGATTTATTAATTAAAGAAGCTGGGTTTATGCCTGTGCATGAAGAATATTTTAAACGAACTTTGAGGTTTTACTCTGGCGTTTTTAAATTACAAACCAACTAAAATTTTGGAAAAAAGAGACAAACGACCCTTTTACGTACTATACGAAGACAATCATTTACTCATTGTAAACAAAGCAGCAGGTGTGCTTGTGCAAGGCGACCACACCAAAGACAAGCCCTTGGTTGAGCTTTGCAAAGAATACATCAAAAACAAATACAATAAACCTGGCAATGTGTTTATGGGATTGGCACATAGGCTCGACAGGCCTGTAAGCGGCATTGTGGTATTGGCTAAAACTTCCAAAGCGTTGGAACGAATGAATAAGCTGTTTCATGATAGAAAAGTGCAAAAAACCTATTGGGCCATTACTAAACACAAGCCGAGAATTCCTGGAGGCGGAAAAAATCAAGGAACACTCATTAATTGGCTTAAAAAAGATGGTGCAAAAAACACCGTTACTGCCTACTCAGAAGAAACTGAAGGTGCCCAAAAAGCAGAGCTTAGCTATAGAGTAATCGGAAAATTAAATGATCATTTTCTATTAGAAATAAAACCAAAAACAGGTCGTCCTCATCAAATTAGAGCCCAATTAGGTTCTGTAAGAACTCCTATTAAAGGAGATTTAAAATATGGATTTCCATCTGCTAATCTTGATAAATCAATTCATTTACATGCGCGCAAATTATATTTTCAACATCCTGTAAAAAAAGAGCCTGTTGAAATAATAGCTCCTTTGCCAGAAACCGATTTTTGGGAACAATTTTTAGGGCTAGAAAAAATAAAAGTGAAAGACAAAGACATTGACAAAAGATTTTAATAGACATTTATCGTGTTTTTAATTACCTTTCCTTTATAACTTGTTAAAAAAAATTGTTTAAGCATCTCTTTTTATCTATTGCTATCGCTTTTTTAACCGCCCAGTTGGGCTATGCCCAAAAAACCGATACCGTTACTTTGTATAACGGAGATAGAATAACATGCGAAGTAATAGGTTTATCAAAAGGAAAACTTACGGTAAAAACTTCTGACATGAGCAAGTTAAGTATTAAATGGCTTCGGGTTGCCTCTTTAGAGACATTGCACAAGTTTGAAATTACACTAAATGACCACAGTATTTATTTAGGAGCATTTAAAAAAGACAGTGCTGGTATAGCAACTATTGAGTTTGGGGCGTTTGCAGAACATATACCTTTAAGAGATATTACCTCCTTAGTACAAATAAATTCAAAATTTTGGCGACAACTCAATGGATATATTGATGCTGGATACTCTTATACACATGGTAATCAAAATTTTCAATTTAATAGTTCTGGCGAACTTGAGAGAAGAACACAGCGATTTTCAAATAAGCTAGAATATAGTTCCATTATAAGCGATAACTCACAGACTATAAGTAAAAGGCAGAATGGAGATTATTCATTTCAAGTGTTTCATAAACGCACCATTTTTTCGATTTATAATATTGCGTGGGAACAAAACACAGAACTGGGTATTACAAACAGAGCATCGATTAATGCAAGGTTTGGTTTTTCTCCTATCGACAATAAAATTAATTTACTCGATATTTCCGCAGGAATATTGCTTAACCGAGAGTTTTCGAATGACCAAACGGTAACTAATAATACCGAAGGGATAATAGATATTTCGTATGATTTTTTTTTATTTACAAAACCCAATATCGACCTTACTACAAGCATCGTGTTATACCCTAGCTTTACAGTTAAAGATAGAATTAGGTCAAATTATGATTTTAGGGTGCGTTGGGAAGTATTTAATAATTTTACGCTTAATTTTAAATACTTTTTTTCCCTAGATAATAAACCTCCTTCTGAACGTGCAATAACGTTTGATTATGGCATTAACACCTCTATTGGATATACTTTTTAGGTTACATTTGATGTAATACCAATTTAATTTATGAACGACATAGAAATTATAAAAAAATCATTCGCTTTTTTAGGAGAAGATGCATTAACCCAATTGGTTGAAACAGGGACTATCCAGACCATTCCTAAAGGAACAGAAATTTTAAGAGAAGGGCAGTATGTAAAAGTAGTGCCTTTGGTAATTAAGGGACTCATAAAAGTTTACACCAAACAAGCAGATAAGGAACTATTACTGTATTACATCCAACCAGAAGAAAGTTGTATTATGTCTTTTTCATCGAGCTTATCGAACGATCCAAGTAAAGTCTATGCCATTACAGAATCTGAAACGAAGGCGTTATTACTGCCAGCTAGTGAAATGAATAAGTGGATTAAACAGTTTCCTAATTTAAACGCCCTGTTTTTTGGCATGTTTAAATTGAGGTATGCTGATTTATTAGATACGATAAACCACATTATCTTTAATAAGCTCGATCAACGAATTTTGCTGTATTTAAAGGATAAATCGGCATTAACGCATAGTAA
Organism: uncultured Roseivirgaceae bacterium; assembly: GCA_964524405.1. Lineage (GTDB taxonomy): Bacteria > Bacteroidota > Bacteroidia > Cytophagales > Cyclobacteriaceae > JAKISE01. The sequence goes on along the minus strand of CAZGDC010000162.1, from coordinate 382 downwards.
AATAATACCTATAACTCATAAGCAAATTGCCAGTGAGCTTGGCACTGCAAGGGAGGTGGTAAGTCGAATTATGAAGAAACTTGAAAAAGAAGACTTGGTTTTGCAATTACCAGAAGGTATAAAATTATTATAATATTGAAGTTATGAATTCAAACATTAAAAAATTTATTGGCGTTTGTCTTACATGTATCGCACTGATTGTAATAATTACATTATTGGTTACCCATTTTAGGTAACTATTCAGCCGAGGTGCTTTCGAGATAAAAACAGATAGTTTTTTTGATAAATGAAGCTTCTTTTTATTAGCATAGCACCGCTATGGTACTAAAAATAGCTAAAGTTTAGCGAAAAAGGTACTTTTTTTTAGCCGAAATGACTCTTG
>CAZGDC010000161.1:0-5680 GCA_964524405.1 uncultured Roseivirgaceae bacterium | reverse complement strand
GCTCTGTTATCAGTAGCGGCTAAGCACGCTTCTTTTACGGCTTCCATATAAGTAGGATGAGCATGGCTCATGCGAGCAACATCTTCGGCAGAGGCTCGGTATTCCATGGCTGTAACTGCAGATGCAATCATATCGGCAGCTCTGGCGCCAATAATATGTACCCCTAAAATTTCATCCGTTTCTTTGTCGGCCAATACTTTTACTTGTCCTTCAATATCCATACTGGCTCTTGCCCTGCCCAAAGCACGGTATGGGAAGGATCCTGTTTTATACGCCCTCCCTTGTTCTTTCAATTGTTGCTCGGTATAACCCACCGCAGCCACTTCGGGCCACGTATAAACCACCCCTGGAATTAAATTATAATGAATATGTGGTTTCTGCCCTGCAATGGTTTCAGCCACAAAAACCCCTTCTTCTTCGGCTTTATGCGCAAGCATAGCTCCTTTAATTACATCGCCAATGGCATAAATGTTAGGCACATTGGTTTGTAACTGTCCGTTTACATCAATTCTGCCTGCTTTATCGGTTGCGATACCCACATTTTCTAACCCAAGACCTTCGGTGTAAGGTTTTCTCCCTACGGCTACCAAACAGTAATCTCCTTTAATCTCTACTGTTTCGCCTTTGCTGTTTTCTGCTTTAACAGCTACCGTTTTAGCCGTGCTCTTTACTTCTGTTACTTTGTGCTTTAGGTAGTATTCAAAGCCCAATTTCTTTAATACCTTTTTTAATTCGCGCCCCATGGTGGCATCCATCGTTGGAATAAGGCTATCCATATATTCAACTACCGAAACTTTAGCACCTAAACGTGCATAAACAGAACCTAATTCTAGGCCAATTACACCACCGCCAATAATTACTAAATGCTTGGGTACTTCTTTTAATAGAAGGGCTTCGGTGGAGGTAATTACTCTTTTTTTATCCAATTTGATAAAAGGGAGTGAACTAGGTTTAGAACCCGTAGCAATAATCACTTTATCTGTGGTGATTGTTTGTTCTTTTTCACCCGAAACCTTAATGGTATTTTTATCTACAAACGAACCTATGCCTTGCAGCACATCAATTTTATTCTTCTTCATCAAAAAATCAATGCCTTGGGTAGTTTGGCTAACCACTTCGCCTTTACGCTTAATCATTTGACCTAAATCTGCTTTAACGCCCGTTAGTTTAATGCCGTGCTCGGCAAAGGTGGTTTGCGCATTATGGTAATGCTCGGTAGAATCGAGTAACGCTTTAGAAGGAATACAGCCTACATTTAAGCAAGTGCCGCCTAAGGTGCTATATTTTTCGATAAGAGCTGTTTTAAAGCCTAGTTGTGCACATCTGATGGCGGCTACATATCCACCAGGGCCTGATCCTATAATTGTTATATCGTATTTCATTTTTAAGACATTAGATTGTTAGACAAAAGACATTAGACCTCAAGAAGTAGCCTTGTTGGATCTTCCAATAGTTCTTTTAATCGTACCAAAAAGCTTACTGATTCTCGGCCATCAATAATTCGATGATCGTAGCTAAGGGCTAAGTACATCATTGGTCGTACTACAATTTCACCATTTTCAACAACTGCTCGTTCCACAATATTATGCATTCCTAAAATAGCAGATTGTGGCGAGTTAATAATGGGGGTTGACATCATAGAACCAAATACACCTCCATTAGTTAATGTAAATGTTCCTCCTGTCATTTCTGGGATAGAAAGTTTTCCATCTCTCGCTTTTAACGCCAACCTGCGTACTTCCGATTCGATGCCTGCAAAGCTTAGTTTTTCGGCATTTCTAATTACGGGCACTACCAATCCTTTAGGGGCAGAAACGGCAATAGAAATATCGCAATAATCAAAGGTGACAATTTCTTGCCCATCAATTTGTCCGTTTACCGAAGGCCATTCAAGCAATGCCATGGTACACGCTTTAGTAAAAAATGACATAAAGCCAAGCCCAATTTCGTGCTTCTCTTTAAACTGCTCTTTATATTTTTTTCGCAAATCCATAATGGGCTTCATGTTTACCTCATTAAATGTGGTAAGCATGGCCGTGTCATTTTTAACGGCAACCAATCTACGAGCCACTGTTTTACGCAAGCTGCTCATTTTCTTACGAGTTTCGTTGCGTTCCCCTACTGGTGGAGTAGCAACTTCTGCTTTAGCAGCTGGAGTAGCAGGAGCTTTTGGTGCTTGTTTTTGTGCCTTTTCTGCATCCTCTTTCGTAATTCTGCCATCTACACCTGTGCCTGTAATGGTAGAAGCATCAATGCCTTTTTCCGCCAATATTTTAGCGGCAGCGGGTGAAGCATGACCAGAGGCATAAGTTGTATTTCCACTAGGGGCTGCTTGAGAAGTAGCGTTATCCGCAGGAGTTGTTGATGTAGCGGGTGCCGCATCACTAAGTGCAATTTTACAAATTAAGTCGCCAATTTGAAGGGTATCTCCTTCAGCGCAAGATTGTTGAAGAATTCCCGTTCCTTCTGCGGGCAGCTCAAAAGTAGCTTTATCTGAATCAATTTCTGCAATAATTTCATCGAGCTCTACAAAGTCGCCTTCATTTTTAATCCAAGCACTCATGGTTACTTCGGTAATAGATTCGCCTACTTCGGGCACGCGCATTTCAATGATTTCGCCTGTAGGTTTTGGTGTAGAAGCAGGTGCTTCAGAAGCCTCTGTTTTTGATTCACCTGAGGCTGCTGGTTTTTCTGCGGATTCTTCTATCACGCAAACTATTGCTCCAATTTCGATAGCATCTCCTTCTTGGGCTTTAATTCTTAATATGCCAGCCGCTTCTGCATTTAGTTCAAAAGTGGCTTTTTCAGATTCCAGTTCACACAGTACTTCATCCATTTCTACCAAGTCGCCATCGTTTTTTAACCAAGCAGCAATGGTTACTTCGGTTATCGATTCCCCAACTTGAGGTATTTTAATTTCTAAAGCCATAATTATAAGTTAAAGGCGGTTTCAATAATTTCTTTTTGTTCTGCATCGTGCATTTTATGGTAGCCAGTGGCGGGTGATGCACTAGGTTTACGGGCAATCACTTTTATTTTGCAAGAGTGGTACGTTTGTAATACAAAAGACCAATATCCCATATTGGAAGGTTCTTCTTGCACCCAATACATGGGTGGGTTGCCTAGGGCTTTTAGGGCATCATCTAATTGTAAATCAGGAAATGGATACAGCTGTTCCACCCTAATAATTGCAATATCTTTTCGCTTATTTTTTTGTTGCTCTTCTAATAATTCGTAATAAATTTTACCTGAGCAAACCAAGGCTCTTTTTGTTTTTTTAGCATCTGCATACTCATCCGTAAAAAGTTCTCTAAAGTTACCTTTGGTAAATTCTGCCACAGGCGATACTACTTTAGGATGCCTCAATAATGATTTTGGGGACATTACAATTAATGGCTTACGAAACTCCCAAGCTAGTTGCCTACGTATTAAATGAAAATAATTAGAAGGTTCTGTAATGTTTGCTACCACTATATTATATTCGGCTGCCAATTGTAAAAATCGTTCGGGTCTAGCATTAGAGTGCTCTGGGCCTTGGCCTTCATAACCATGTGGCAGTAGCATTACTAGGCCGTTCATTCGCTGCCATTTTGATTCTGATGGTGTAATAAACTGGTCGATGACTACCTGTGCACCATTGGCAAAATCGCCAAATTGCGCTTCCCAAATTACCAACGCATTGGGGTTGGCCATAGCATAACCAAACTCAAAGCCTAACACCGAAAATTCGGCTAATAGAGAGTTATAAATATCAAAGGTTTTTTGTCCTTCCTCAAGGTAATTCAGGCTATTATACGTTTCGTTAGTTTCGGCATCGTGTAGTACACTATGCCTATGCGAAAATGTACCACGTTGCACATCCTGACCAGAAAAACGCACGGGATGCCCTTCTAATAATAAAGAACCATACGCCAATAATTCGGCAGAGGCCCAGTTGAGCATCTTGTCCTTAAAAAACATCTCTTGGCGTTGCTTTAGCTGCTTTTCAATCTGGCGAAGCGGTTTAAACCCCTTTGGAATTTTAGTGAGTGCTTTGCCAATTTTATCAACAATGGCTTGTTTTATGGCGGTATTAGGCGACCGATCAAAATCTGCTGGATTTGATCTTTTTAAGTTCTGCCATTCTTTTTCTAAAGGGGAAGATTTATAAGGTAAAGGTTTTTGTTTGACTAAATTGAGTCGATCTTGCAATTCATTTCTAAACGACTTGTCCATCTTTTTAGCAAGCTCAGCGTCAATATCTCCTCTAGCAATTAATGCTTTATTATAAATTTCTCTAGGGTTAGGGTGCTTCGAAATTAAATTATAAAGGTGTGGTTGTGTAAACTTGGGTTCATCACTTTCATTATGCCCATGCCTACGGTAGCATACCATATCAATAAAAATATCTCGATTAAATTTTTTCCTAAATTCGGCTGCGGTTTTTACACAATACACCACCGACTGAGGGTCGTCTCCATTAACATGCAATACTGGAGCATCAATAATTTTGGCCACATCAGAGCTATAAATACTCGATCGGGCATCTTCAAAATTAGTAGTAAATCCTACTTGGTTATTAATAATAAAGTGAATGGTGCCTCCTGTATGGTAGCCATCAAGCATGCTCATTTGCGTAAGTTCATACCCAATTCCTTGGCCTGCAATAGCGGCATCTCCATGAATTAATATAGGGAGCACCTTATCAAAATCTTTATTATATTGTTCTTCCACTTTAGCCCGAACAAAGCCTTCTACCACAGGGTTTACTGCTTCTAGGTGCGAGGGGTTAGGAACCAATTTTAAATCTATTTTTTTGCCTGAATCGGTTGTAATTTGTGAAGAATAGCCCTTGTGGTATTTTACATCGCCATCTCCCATGGTCATATCGGGTAAAACAGCTCCTTCGAATTCGCTAAAAATTTGCTCGTAGGTTTTACCCATAATGTTAACAAGCACATTAAGCCGGCCACGGTGTGCCATACCAATAACTACCTCCTTAACACCAAGGTCGGCACTGGCATTAATAATAGCATCAAGTGCAGGAATGGTGCTTTCGCCCCCTTCTAATGAAAATCTCTTTTGCCCAATGTATTTGGTGTGAAGAAAATTTTCGAATACTACTGCTTCGTTTAACTTACTTAAAATACGCTCTTTTTCTTTGCTTGTTGGCGTAAAGTTTAAGGCATCGTGCTCTACTTTTTGTTTAAACCAATCTTGCATTTCAGGGTCTCGGATATACATATATTCAAAGCCAATACTGCCTGTATAAGTGGCTTTTAGTGCTTTAACAATATTTCGTAAGCTCGATTTCCCAATTTTTAGTTCGTTTCCTATTTCAAATTCAGTGTCTAAATCTGCCTCCGAAAGACCATAATCGGCAAGAGATAACCTTGCCCCTCTATCTTTTCGTTTACGAATAGGATTAGTGGTGGCTTCTAAATGCCCACGAGTTCTGTAGGCATGAATGAGGTTGCGAACATTAATCTCTTTAGAATTAAGAGCTGAATTGTTCCCATCTTCCCCATATTTTTGTAGGGAAAACTCGAAGCCTTCAAAAAATCGTTGCCAACTTTCATCAACAGAAGTTGGGTCTTTTTTATATGATGTATATGCTTCATCAAGGTAATTGCCATGTGCATTGGCAATATAAGAATACTTGTCCATAACGGTTTGTTTCCTAATAAGTTGTCAAAGATAT
>CAZGDC010000160.1:0-5707 GCA_964524405.1 uncultured Roseivirgaceae bacterium | reverse complement strand
AATGTGGGTTAACTCAACTTATCACAAGCAAGAGAGGCAAAACTTACCCGTTCTTTATTTTAAGCTTATTTTTTAAGTCTTTTACTGCATTACGAAAATGTGTATCCACGTCCATTGTATCGTTTACAGATTGTACGGCATGTATAACCGTACTATGATCTCGCCCACCAAAGTGGTATCCAATGGATTTTAGTGAATGGTTGGTGTATTCTTTAGAAAAATACATAGCTACTTGGCGTGCTATTACTATTTCCTTTTTTCGAGTTTTAGCTTTTAAATCATCCTGTTTAAGATGGTAATACTCTGCTACTGTTTTTTGAATATAGTCGATACCTACTTCGGTTTCAATATCGTGCACAATGTTTTTCATGGTTTGCTTGGCTAGTTCCAAGTCAATTTCACGCTTATTTAATGATGAATGTGCAATTAATGAAATGAGTACACCTTCCAACTCACGCACATTGGTATCAACCGTATAAGCCAAATACTCAATTACATCATCAGGAATAATGATGCCTTCTGCCTCCATTTTATTATGAATTATGGCCATTCTTGTTTCAAAATCAGGCAGCTGTAAATCAGCTGTTAAACCCCACTTAAAGCGGCTCAACAAACGCTCTTCCAACCCTTTTAAATCTTTAGGTGGCCGGTCGCTCGTCATAATAATTTGTTTGCCCGATTGATGCAAATGATTAAAAACGTGAAAAAACATTTCTTGCGTTTTCTCCTTTTTTGCAAAAAATTGCACATCATCTATAATTAATACATCTACTTGTAAGTAAAAGTTTTGAAAACTTTGCACCTCATTATTTTGCACCGATTTTATAAACTGGTTGATAAATTTTTCTGAGGATACGTACAAAACAAACTTTTCTGGTAAATTAGCTTTTATCTCATTACCTATTGCGTGTACTAAATGTGTTTTCCCTAAACCTACTCCTCCATAAATAAATAATGGATTAAAAGAGGTAGTTCCTGGTTTTTTAGCAACAGCAAAGCCAGCCGACCTACCTAATCTATTACAATCTCCTTCCACATAGGTTTCAAAACTATAAATACTATTTAATTGCGAATCAGAAGGTTGATTCAATACATCTAAATCAAAAGGATTAATGGGTCGAACAATTTTATCGCTTTTATGTGAATGTCGATTTAAGTTTGGGAGGTTTATTGTATAAGGAGATGCATTTTTAGCCCCTTTATCAACAATTACTGAATACTCTAACTTGGCTCTTTCTCCAATGGTAAGCACCAGCGATTCCTTTAAAATATGCACATAATGCTCTTCAATCCATTCGTAAAAAAACTGGCTTGGCACTTGTATAGTTAATACATTATTATCCAATTTAACGGCATTAATAGGCTTAAACCAAGTATTAAAGCTTTGTTCTGCTACCTTAGTTTTAATGAGCTTTAGGCATTGCTCCCACACAGAAATACAATCAGTTTGCATCAACGAAAAAATATTTTAAGAGTAACTATTTTTTGTAGGGGTTCAAAGTTGAGTAAAAATATTGAAAGAAAAAAGAATGATTATATCTGTATGCCTTAAAAAGATATATAAATTCAAACCTTATCAATATTCGTACACTTTATAAATTAAACCCATCCTAAATACAGATTTTTGCTAACTTTGAAAGACCAAGTAGTCAGAAAATGAAAAATAACAATCATACACTTTTACAAGAATTTTCGCCCATTTCAAAAGAAGAGTGGAGCATTAAAGCAATCATTGACCTTAAAGGTAAATCTATTGAATCGCTCAACACACAATGGGGTGGTATTGAAGTTGCTCCTTATTATGCAAAAGAAGATTTAGACCATCTTGCCTATTTAAAAAAGTATGAGAACATTCTTGCATCAACTACAACACTGGATGGCGAACCAAGAGAATGGATTAATTACCAAAAAATAATAGTAGAAGATGAAAATGAAGCCAATAAGGTGGCATTAGAAGCATTAAGCCTAGGTGCTACTGGCATTATTTTTAGGCTAAAGCACCACGTTGATTTTTCAATTTTACTGTGTAACATTTATCTAGATGCCTGTGCTATTTCAATGGAAGGGAGCAATCAACTTGAAGCCTATCTTGAATATGCGAAACAACATGTTAATCTTAATAAATTAACTGGGTTTATAGAAACAAAAAAAATAACTGATGCCAAAAATCTAAAAACGATACCCATTAAAACCCAACAAAAGGATGTTGTAGCGCAATTGGTTGACCTTGCTAAGCAAACCCAGCAAGTAATTACGAAAGCTAGCACTTTAAAAAAAGTGATCTATAAAATTGAAATAGACACCAATTATTTTTTAGAAATAGCCAAACTTAGAGCCCTCCGAGTAATTATTACAGAATTACTCGCAAGCCAACGTATAGAAATTAACCCTTCAGAAATTGATATTTTAGCGATTTCTAGCAGATGGAAAAAGGAGGCACTTGCTCCACACGAAAATATATTAAAAGGCTCTACTGCGGCAATGGCTGCTATTATTGGTGGCTGCAACAGCCTGTTTATTGAGCCAGAAGATTTATCTAATAAATTAAGTAACCGAACCGTACGAAATATTTCAACTATCTTAAAAGAAGAATCTTTTTTTAATAAAGCGGTTGACCCTGCTGCTGGCTCCTATTACATCGAAAACCTTACCGATAAACTAATTCAAGAAACCTTTAAAGAACTAAAATTTTCGTTTAAATCATCCATTAAATATAGCCCCCGTGCCCAACCAACTAAAGGGTGGATGAGCAATGAAAAAGTACATGTGTTTCCTTGGTACACAAAAAATAATACCCTCAACTTAGAACACCTTGATTTCCATGCAGGGCTTCCACCCTATTTACGAGGCCCATACACCACCATGTATGCCACACGACCTTGGACGATTCGGCAATATGCAGGATTTTCAACAGCCGAAGCATCTAATGCATTTTACCGAAGAAACTTGGCAGCTGGCCAAAAAGGGCTTTCCATTGCCTTCGATTTAGCCACGCATAGAGGGTACGATTCGGATCACCCGCGTGTGGTTGGCGATGTAGGAAAAGCAGGAGTAGCCATTGATTCTGTGCTAGATATGCAAATGCTTTTTAAAGACATTCCACTAGATCAAATGTCGGTCTCTATGACAATGAATGGTGCCGTACTCCCCATTTTAGCTTTTTATATTGTAGCAGCTGAAGAAAGCGGTGTAAGTAAAGAAAAACTTACTGGCACCATTCAAAATGACATTTTAAAAGAGTTTATGGTGCGCAATACGTATGTATATCCTCCTGCGCCATCAATGAAAATTATTGCAGATATTTTTGAATATACGTCTAAGTATATGCCCAAATTCAATTCTATTAGTATTAGCGGGTATCATATTCAAGAAGCAGGAGGAACAGCCGATATTGAACTAGCTTATACCCTTGCTGATGGATTAGAGTATTTGCGAACAGGGATAAAAGCTGGATTAGACATTGACATGTTCGCCCCTAGGCTATCTTTCTTTTGGGGCATTGGCATGAATCATTTTATGGAAATCGCAAAATTGAGAGCTGGACGGATGCTTTGGGCAAAAATTGTAAAGCAATTTAATCCTAAAAATCCAAAATCTATGGTACTTCGTGCCCATAGCCAAACCTCTGGATGGAGCTTAACAGCACAAGATCCATATAATAATGTGGTTCGTACTAGCATAGAAGCAATGGCAGCCGTGCTAGGTCATACACAATCGTTGCACACCAATGCGTTGGATGAGGCCATTGCTTTACCTACAGATTACTCTGCTAACATTGCAAGAAATACGCAAAAGTATTTGCAATCGGAAACAAGCATTACCAAGGTAGCCGACCCTTGGGGAGGATCGCATTATGTAGAAGTGCTAACCAATGATTTAATGCATCGGGCATGGGCATTAATTGAAGAGATTGAAGCTGCTGGAGGTATGGCAAAAGCCATTGAATCGGGGCTGCCAAAAATGAAAATTGAAGAGGCGGCTGCTAGAAAACAAGCCAAAATTGATGCAAAGAGAGACATCATTGTTGGTGTAAATAAATACCAAGTTACCGATAACACCGAATTAGAATTATTAGAGGTTGATAATACGGCCGTAAGAGAAGAACAAGTAATACAATTAAAACAGTTAAAAGCAAATCGAAACCAACATAAGGTTGCAGATAGCCTTAAAGCACTAGCATTAGCTGCAAAAAATAATAAAGGCAACTTATTAGCATTAGCAGTAGAAGCTGCAAAATGCCGAGCCACTTTAGGTGAAATTACTCAAGCATTAGAAAAAACTTTTGGCCGATACACGGCCTCCATAAAGTCAATTTCAGGTGTTTACTCAAACGAAGCAAAAATGGATAAAAAGTTTAAAGAAGCCTTGGAACTTTCGGATAGGTTTGCCGATACCGTTGGAAGAAGACCTCGAATATTAGTGGCTAAAATGGGGCAAGATGGCCACGATAGAGGCGCCAAAGTGATTGCCACCTCCTTTGCCGATATAGGGTTTGATGTTGATATTGGCCCTTTATTTCAAACACCCGAAGAAGTGGCCAAACAGGCCGTTGAAAATGATGTGCATATTGTAGGAGCATCTAGCTTAGCAGCGGGTCATAAAACACTAATCCCTCAATTAATAACTGCTTTAAAAAGTTACGATCGAGAAGACATAATGGTTGTGGCAGGAGGTGTTATTCCTCCTAAAGATTATGATTACCTATACAAAGAAGGTGTATCTTCCATATTTGGGCCAGGTACAGTTATATCAGAATCAGCTATTGAAATATTGCATAAACTCTTAGCCTGATTAATTCATGAATTAATCAGGTCAGCGTAAAGCCATAAATTAATATAAATTCTCAGTTTAATTTTATAAACTTTGTGGTTTAATTAAGTATTTTTGATGCTATGAATAACTTTTATCAAAAACCAATTTTACTTATACTCCTTTTTTCCATGCTTTTTAGTCTATCAGCATTTTCTCAAAAATGGGAAAAAATGATAGAAAAAATCAATACTACTTATGAAATTGGAGATTATGCTAAAACAAAAAAATACTTAGTTAAGTTCAAAAAAAAGACCTCAAAAAAACTAGGAAAAAACAATAAATACATAGCTGAATTTCACCTTCTTTCTGCTAGAAATAACTTAGCACAAGGTATGCTTACCGATTTTTCGACTGATATTGATAAAGCGTTGGCAATAAGCGAAAAAATGTTTACTGCCAACTCTGAAGAGCATGTTAATTATATTAACCGCGCATCTGCCTTGCTTATATTAAACGGAGATATTTTAAAAGCCTTTAATCTTGCACAAAAGGCCCAGAAAACAACAAGTCAGCTCAATGCGTCTGAAAGGTTAACTGCCTTAACAAAGTTAAATTTAAGTGCCGTATATACAGGCATGGGATATTATGCCAAATCCATAAGTTTTATTGACGAAAACAATGATTATTTTTTAGGCAGAGCCATTACCAAAGAGTCTTACGTTGACCCAAAAACGGGAAAGCTTAAATCGAAAAGAATACCACAAAAAGAGGTAGACCAACGGTTAGATGAGTATGCGCAACTATTAAATTTAAAAGCAAATACCTATCGTTTTATGGGGGATTTTAAAAAAGCAGACGCCCAATTTGAATTGGCTGGAGATTGGATTGATGATAACCTCGAAAAATCTAACATGCGATATATTGAAAACCAATTATGGCACGGAGATTTACTATC
>CAZGDC010000159.1:0-5736 GCA_964524405.1 uncultured Roseivirgaceae bacterium | reverse complement strand
TCTTACAATTTTATTAATAGAAATAATCTTAGGTAAAAAAATATGGCATCAAAGCATATCCCTGTTATAGGAATCACACTGGGTGATGTAAATGGCATCGGACCAGAAGTAGTAATTAAAGCATTATTAGATGCTAGAATTTTAAACTTTTTTACGCCTGTTATTTATGGATCTTCACGCGTGTTATCTTATTATAAAAAGATAATGGGCGTTGAGTTTAATTACGCACAGGTTAAAGAGGAACATAACTTTATCGCAAAGAAAAACAATGTGGTTAATTGTTGGAAAGAAACACTAGAACTAACACCTGGTGTAGAAAACAAAATTGGTGGAAATGCTTCTTGGCAAGCCTTAAAAAAAGCATCCGAAGATTTAAAAAACGGGAATATCGATGCCATTGTTACGGCCCCAATTAATAAAGCTACTATTCAGTCTGATGAATTCAAATTTCCGGGTCATACGGAGTTTTTTGCTGACCTGTTTGATACCGATAAGCAGCTAATGTTTATGGTAAGCGATAAATTGCGAATAGGTGTTGTAAGTGGGCACGTGCCTTTAGAAAAAGTGGCAAGTGAAATAACTAAACAATCCCTAGAGGAGTCTTTAAATGCAATGGACAAATCATTAAAAAATGATTTTGGCATTACAAAGCCAAAAATTGCAGTGCTGGGGCTTAACCCTCATGCTGGTGAGGATGGGCTTCTTGGCAAGGAAGAAGAAGAAATAATTAAGCCAACAATCCTTGAATATCGTAAAAGTGGCAATCTCTTTTTTGGCCCTTTCCCATCAGATGGTTTTTTTGGAAGCAAAGAATATAAAAAATACGATGCCGTATTAGCGATGTATCACGATCAAGGCTTAATCCCGTTTAAAAGCCTAAGTTTTGGGAGTGGGGTTAATTTTACAGCAGGGCTACCTAAAGTAAGAACATCACCTGATCATGGAACCGCTTATTCAATCGCAGGAAAAAATAAGGCTTCGGCCGACTCCATGTATGCCGCATTAATGACAGCTGTTGATATTCTTAAAACAAGGAAAGAAAGACTCGGCTAATTTTATGTACCTATTCAGCCGAGGTGCTTTCGAGATAAAAACAGATGATTTTTTTGCCGAAATAACTCTCAGCTGAATAGTTGCAATTTTATATTAAGTATTTTTAAATCATTTAGGTTTAATGTAGTAATACTTTATATCTTTGTGCGCTTGAGCAAAAAGAGGTGATTAGAAGGCAAGAATACGATATAGACATCTTTAAATTAAAAAATAACTCTCATCAATATGATTTTATTTTTGAGGGTAGCTTTTTTAGTTTATTTGAAGACTCTTTGGTAAGCAAAGGAGATGGAAAAGTTAACCTGACTTTACTAAAGTCAGACACTTTTTTAGAGCTCAAATTTGAAATAATTGGAAAAGTAGAACTTGTTTGCGATCGCAGTTTAGAGCTATTTGGGTTCGATATTGCTATTAATAACAGATTACTATTAAAATTTGGAGACGACTGGGAAGAATTAAGTGACGAAATACTTATGATGCCTAGAAAAGAGCAAACCATAAATGTAGCACACTATATTTATGAATTTATAGGAATTGCTATTCCTATGAAAAAACTTCATCCCAAATTTAATGATGACGATAATGAAGATTTTCTTATTTACTCGTCAGAAGAAAGTAGTGAAGAAGAACAAGTTACGGTAGATCCAAGATGGAAAAAATTGAAAGATTTAAAATAAAGAAATAAAAAAATGGCGCATCCTAAAAGAAAAATATCCAAATCTAGGAGAGACAAAAGAAGAACGCATTATAAAGCAACAGCTGCTACGTTTATGGAATGTTCTAATTGCGGCACCCCCGTATTAATGCACAGAGTTTGTGCTGATTGTGGGTACTACAAAGGCAAACCAGCGATTGAAAAAGAACTGGCGGTTTAGTGATTTTTGATTTGCACCTAAAGCAAATCTTAACTTTCGTGCATGCTTATCTTTAATAGATATACAATAAAAAGCTTTTCGGATTGCCGAGAGGCTTTTTGTGCTTGCAATTACTTGTAATTATAAGCAAGTGTAATTATATAAATATGACTTATAAGTATATTGGTATCATTTCTATTATTAATATCTATAACTTAAAATTGTCATTTTATTTTCAATATTTGCATACAAGTTTTAAACATTGCGTTTAACATAGAATTTATTTACCAATTAATTACCGTTTTTAATTATGAGTAAAATTAATGCCGCTATTACAGGAGTACACGGCTATGTGCCCGATTATGTTTTAACCAATGACGAATTGGCAACAATGGTAGATACTAATGACGAATGGATTGTTAGTAGAACAGGAATTAAAGAACGAAGAATTTTAAAAGGAGATGCTCAAGGCACATCGGTAATGGGCATTGAGGCCGTAAAAGGACTGCTTAAAAAAACAGAGACCAACCCATTGGATGTTGATTTAGTAATTTGTGCTACCGTTACACCCGACCACGTATTTCCTGCAACCGCAAATTTAATTGCCGCAGGCACAGGGTTAGATAATGCATTTAATTTTGATATAAATGCAGCTTGTTCTGGGTTTATTTATGCGCTAACCACAGGAGCCATGTACATTCAAAGCGGTATGTATAAAAAAGTAATTATAGTTGGAGCCGACAAAATGTCTTCAATAGTTGATTATACCGATAGAGCAACCTGTATTATTTTTGGCGATGGCGCGGGTGCCGTTATGTTAGAGCCCACTACTGAAAATGTTGGAGTAATCGACTCTATCCATAAAAGTGATGGGAAAGGCGCAGAATTCTTATACATGAAAGCAGGCGGAAGTAAACACCCCGCTTCAGAATTAACGGTTAAAAACCGAGAGCATTTTGCATCTCAAGATGGCAAAACGGTATTTAAGTTTGCCGTAACAAATATGGCTGATTATGCCGAAAAAATAATGAAGCGTAATAACCTTTCTAGTGATGATATAGCCTACCTTGTTCCACATCAAGCGAATAAACGAATTGTAGATGCCACCGCTAAAAGAATGGGTGTTGATGATTCAAAAGTAATGATGAATATTGAGCGGTATGGAAATACAACTTCAGGCACCATCCCGTTATTACTTTGGAATTATGAGCAAAAACTTAAAAAAGGAGACAATCTAGTAATCGCTGCCTTTGGAGGCGGGTTTACTTGGGGGTCAATTTATCTTAAATGGGCTTATAGTTCTAAATAACTGACTTTACAAAAAATAAGATTTTATGGCTAATACCTCAGATATTAAAAACGGTTTATGCATTGAGTATAATCATGGCTTGTATGTAGTTACTGGGTTTCAACATGTAAAGCCAGGAAAAGGGCCCGCTTTTGTGAGAACAAAACTTAAAAATATAGAAACTGGAAAAGTAATTGACAATACATTTTCATCAGGGCATAAAATAACTACCGCTCGTATTGAGCGAAGAGCACATCAGTATTTATATAAAGATGATTTAGGCTATCATTTTATGGATAGTAACACGTTTGAGCAAATGTCGCTAGAAGAAAGCCTAATTGTGGGGGCTCGTTTTTTAAAAGACGGACAAGATGTGGAAGTAATATATCATGCAGAGCTTGAAAAGGCATTAACCTGTGAACTACCAGCATTTGTTGTATTAGAAATAACCTATACCGAACCAGGTATAAAAGGAGATACTGCCACCAATTCAACAAAGGCAGCAACACTTGAAACAGGAGCAGAAATACAAGTTCCGCTGTTTATTAACCAAAATGAAAAAATAAAAGTAGATACGCGTACCGGTTCTTATTCAGAACGTGTAAAATAGCAGTAAATAGCAGTATTGATTGGTTGAGATAAAATAAATCAATCAATAAACCAATATTTTAATTGCAAAAATGGAGTTTGCAATTGACTTTTGTCAAATAATTATAAACAAATGAAAAGTAAAGAAATTCGCGACTTAATAGATTTTATTGCCGAAACAGGCCTAAATGAGGTTAGTATTGAAACAGAGGAAATAAAATTATCGGTTAAAAGAAGTGCTGATATTCAGCAAATTGCCACTCCGGTTGCAGTGCAAACGCCTGCCCCCATTGCCCCCATTGCGGGCACAGTGGCAACGGAAAGCAGCTCGCCCACTACTGCCAATGAAAAACATGTGGAGGTTAAATCGCCCATGATTGGCACATTTTATCGTTCTGCAAACCCAGAATCAGCTCCATTTGTAGAAGTTGGCGACACCATTACTGTTGGGCAAACAGTATGCGTAGTTGAAGCGATGAAATTATTTAATGAAATTGAAGCCGAAATAAGTGGAACAATTGTTAAAGTATTAGTTGATAACTCCTCTCCTGTGGAGTATGATCAGCCCTTATTTTTAGTAGATCCTTCATAATTTAACCCTAATTACTCGTGTTTAAGAAAATACTAATTGCTAATAGGGGAGAAATTGCCCTTCGTATCATTCGCACCTGCCGCGAAATGGGGATTAAAACGGTTTCGGTATATTCTAAAGCCGATAAAGAAAGCTTACATGTAAAATTTGCTGATGAGGCCATTTGTATTGGAGAGGCCCCAAGCAGCGATTCTTATCTAAACATTACTAGAATTATTTCTGCCGCAGAAATAACCAATGCCGATGCAATTCACCCAGGGTATGGGTTTTTATCTGAAAATGCAGAGTTTTCGGAAGTATGTAGAGAGTATAACATTAAATTTATAGGCGCATCGCCAGAAATGATTAATGGCATGGGAGATAAAGCTTCTGCCAAAGCCACTATGAAAAAGGCAGGAGTGCCCGTAATACCTGGTTCTGATGGCTTACTAAAATCAGTGCCTGAAGGCAAAAAACAAGCTAAAAAAGTTGGCTACCCCGTTATTTTAAAAGCCACTGCAGGTGGTGGTGGTAGAGGGATGCGTATTGTTAAAGACGAATCTGGTTTTCAAAAAGCATGGGACGATGCACGTATGGAATCGGGGGCTGCTTTTGGTAATGATGCACTTTACTTAGAAAAATTCATCGAAGAACCTCGCCATATCGAAATTCAAATAATTGGTGATAGTAAAGGCAACGCTTGCCATTTATCAGAAAGAGACTGCTCTATCCAACGAAGGCATCAAAAATTAATAGAAGAAACACCTTCGCCAGTAGTTACGGATGAAATTCGTAACAAAATGGGTGCAGCCGCCATTGCTGGAGCCAAAGCTATTAAATACGAAGGTGCTGGCACGGTGGAATTTTTATTAGATAAGCACGGTGACTTCTATTTTATGGAAATGAATACACGTATTCAAGTAGAACACCCTATTACGGAAGAAGTTACCGATTTTGATTTAATTAAAGAACAGATAAAAGTAGCCGCAGGAATTCCAATTATAGGAGTTAACTATTATCCTAAACTTTTTTGTATGGAATGTAGGATAAATGCAGAGGATCCTACCAAAGACTTTAGACCTTCGCCAGGTAAAATCACAAATTTACACATGCCTGGTGGGCGTGGAATTAGGATTGATAGCCACGTATATGCAGGTTATACCATTCCGCCCAATTACGATTCTATGATTGCAAAGCTGATTGTTAGTGGCCAAAGCAGAGAGGAAGTAATAACAAGAATGAAGCGTGCATTACAAGAATTTGTGATAGAAGGTGTAAAAACCACGATCCCTTTCCATATTAAAATAATGGATGATGAGCAGTTTAAATCTGGTAAGTTTACCACTGCCTTTTTAGAAACTTTTGATTTTTCTGCTATTTAG
>CAZGDC010000158.1:0-5748 GCA_964524405.1 uncultured Roseivirgaceae bacterium | reverse complement strand
AAAAAAATATTAGTCCTATGAGTATTGTCAGTTTTGTTGCAAAATTTAATCTCTTCATAATTTAAGGTTTATATTTTAGACTTTCAAAATCCTCAAGGGTTTAATTGCTTTTTCTAATGTTTGCCAACTGTTTGATAAATGGAATCAAAGCTATAGCTCCAATTCTTTTGCAATAATATACTCTTCCAATGATCCTGAATTTTGACTAACCTCCGCCCAACTTTCTTGCTCAAAATTAATAATGGCACAACTGCCTGTGCTCATATGCCCAATATCTGCCCCTGATAAATATTCTGACAGATAGTTAATCGGTGGATTATGCCCAACAATCATAACGGTATCCCATTCATCTTTTAAAGCATTTACTAATTGGAACAGCGTACGAACCGATGCCTCATAAATATCGTGATTAATATGAATTTGAGAAAATTCATACCCCATTTGCGAAGCAATTAGTTCTGTGGTAGCAAAAGCACGAGCTGCATCACTACTTAAAATTTGGTCTATTTTTATACCTTTAGAATTAAAGTATTTGCCTAAACGTGAAGCATCTTGTAAACCTCTATTAGTAAGTACACGATCAAAATCTCGCTTGTCAGCAGCACCCTCTTCCGTTTTTGCATGGCGAACCAAAAATAATTTTTTAGGCATAGTTTTTCTGCTATTTAGCTTATTGTCGATGATAAATATAAGAATTACGCATCGAATTATAATTTAAGAAGTGCTTTTTTATAAAAATTATAGATATTTGGCATATTTAAAAGAAATCCCCTTACGATATGTCGAAAAATCTAGTAATTGTTGAGTCTCCTGCCAAAGCAAAAACCATTGAAGGATACCTCGGTAAAAATTTTATTGTTGCCTCTAGTTATGGCCATGTAAGAGACCTGCCTAAAGGGGATAATGCCATTGATATAGATAATGATTTTGCACCAACCTACGAAGTAAGTAAGGATAAAAAAGAGGTAATTAAAAACCTTAAGAAATTAGCCAAGGTTGCTCCTGCGGTTTATTTAGCAAGTGATGATGACCGTGAAGGAGAAGCCATTGCATGGCATTTAGCGCAAGCACTAGGGCTAGACGAAAAAACTACGCAGCGAATTGTTTTTAGGGAAATTACAAAAACCGCCATTTCCAAGGCAATGGAATCGCCTCGTACTATTGATATTGATTTGGTAAATGCACAGCAAGCTAGGCGTGTATTGGATAGATTAGTTGGATTTGAGCTCTCTCCTGTTCTTTGGAAAAAAATAAAGTATGGTCTTTCAGCGGGCAGGGTGCAATCAGTTGCTGTTCGATTAGTAGTGGAGCGTGAAAGGGAAGTTGAACATTTTAAGCCCACTGTTGCCTTTAAAGTAACAGCACTTTTTGAAGTAGGCAAAAAAATATTAAAAGCAGAGTTACCAAAGAGGTTTATTTCTGTAACGGAAGCGGAATCATTTTTAAATGACTGCAATGGGGCTGATTTTAGCATAGCTAATTTAGAAACCAAACCAGCTAAAAAAACGCCAGCCGCTCCTTTTACAACTTCAACATTGCAACAAGAAGCTTCGCGAAAACTTGGTTACTCGGTTTCGCAAACCATGACCTTGGCTCAAAAGCTGTACGAAAGTGGAAAAATTACATATATGAGAACTGATTCTGTTAATTTGTCTCAAGATGCCGTAAAAGCAGCATCTGCTGAAATTAGCACAGCTTATGGTAATGATTATGTGTATCAAAGAACTTTTAAAAATAAGTCTGCAGGGGCACAAGAGGCACACGAAGCCATTCGCCCAACCAATTTTGCCATACACTCTACTGGCGATGATAGAGGCACCACTCGCTTATATGAACTTATTTGGAAACGTGCCATCGCTTCGCAAATGGCAGATGCCAAGTTGGAAAAAACAACTGCTCATATTGCTATCTCCCAGTCGGAGTATCAATTAGTTAGCCAAGGTGAAATGATTAAGTTCGAAGGGTTTCTTAAAGTATATATTGAAGGAACTGATGACGAAGATAATAGTGGATCTGAGCAAAGTAGTATGCTTCCACCTCTTACAAAAGGAGACAATCTTAACTTTAAAGAAATGACGGCTCGTGAAAGTTTTAGTCGCCACCCAGCAAGAT
This sequence comes from uncultured Roseivirgaceae bacterium, assembly GCA_964524405.1. Taxonomy (GTDB): domain Bacteria; phylum Bacteroidota; class Bacteroidia; order Cytophagales; family Cyclobacteriaceae; genus JAKISE01. The sequence continues at coordinate 3,636 of CAZGDC010000158.1, read as the reverse complement.
ATACAGAGGCTAGCCTAGTAAAAAAATTAGAAGAAATGGGCATTGGCCGACCTTCTACCTATGCCCCTACTATCTCCACCATTCAAAAACGGCAATATGTTGAAAAGGAAGCTAGAGAAGGTAATGAACGAGCTTATAAAGTAGTAGAACTCCTCAATAATAAGGTAATAACAACTACCAAAACAGAAATTACGGGAGCTGAAAAAAACAAACTATTTCCTACTGACATTGGTATGATTGTTACGGATTTTCTAGTAGAGCATTTTGGCGTTGTATTAGACTATCAATTTACAGCCCGTGTAGAAAAAGACTTTGATGAAATTGCCCAAGGAAGTAAAAAATGGGAAATAATGATGAAAAACTTCTACAAAGAATTTCATCCATTAGTTGTATCTACTGAAAAACTAGACCGTAAAGAAGTAAGTGGAGATCGCGAATTAGGTACTGACCCAAAAACGAACCTGCCCATAATTGCACGATTAGGCAGGTTTGGCCCATTGGTGCAATTAGGAGCATCGTTAGCCGAAGGCGAAGAAGGAGAAAAGCCCAAATTTGCTAGTATGCGCAAAGGGCAGCTTATCGAAACCATTACCTTAGAAGAAGCACTAGATTTATTTAAATTGCCTCGCACCTTAGGTGATTTTGAAAACAAAACCGTTGTGGTTGCCATTGGCAGGTTTGGCCCTTATGTACGCCACGATAGTAAATTTGTTTCTTTGCCCAAGGAAGATGACCCAATGGAAGTAGCATTAGAAAGAGCCATTGAACTAATTGAAGCCAAGCGCAAATCTGATGCAGAAAAGCATATTAAATCATTTGATGAAAACCCTGATGTGCAAGTAATTAATGGCCGATATGGCCCTTACATTAAGTTTGGGAAAAAGAATGTAAAAATACCTAAGGGCAAAGACCCTAAATCTTTAACATACGATGAATGTGTAGAATTAGAAAAAAATACACCTGATAAAAAGGGACGTGGAGGGAAGAAAAAAGTAAGTACTAAGAAGAAAACAAAATAAATATGCGCTTTAAAATTAGATAAAGGTGTGTAATCAACCCAATGGATAAACGTTACCTTTTTATTAACAACCCTATTGCTGGTGGTGCTAAAAATGATTTTACAGAAATATTTAAAGCCTTTAAAGCTATATTTCCAATGCATAAAATCGTTGACACCACACACGTTGGTCATGCTAAGGAGGTTGCTAATACGTATAAAAACGATTTCGATGTAATTGTGGCGGTAGGTGGCGATGGCACCATTAATGAAGTTGCCGCTGCCTTGGTAAATACAGGAATACCTATGGGCATAATACCCCAAGGCTCTGGAAATGGATTTGCTAACCATTTAAAAATCAGCCATTCTACAAACCAAGCTTTGCAACAATTAGCAAAAGGCTCACCAAAAAAGATAGATACCGTAGTACTTAATAATAATCAACTATTTGTAAATGTAGCAGGCGTTGGCTTTGACGGACATATTGCCAATTTATTTGTAAATTCAAAAAAAAGAGGATTTTGGTCATACGCCAAATTGGTAATAACTGAGTTTATAGCCTATAAAGAGTTTGAGTATTCGCTAAAATCTAACGAAAATATAATTAGAGATAGTGCTTTTATTATTGCGTTTGCCAATGCCTCACAATATGGCAATAATTTTTATGTAGCTCCTAGTGCTAGTTCGAATGATGGTTTATTAAATGCTATTTTTTTAAAAAAACCACCTCTTTGGTTTGCGCCATTTATTGCTTGGAAAATGTTTAGAGGAAAAAATATTGGAAACAAGTACTGTAATGAAATAATAGGGAAAGAGTTTCTTCTCACTCATCAGTCTAATTCACTTCAGCTTGATGGCGAAGTTGTTGAATGCTCCAATACACTTAAACTAAAAGTGATTCCTAATAGTTTAAAAGTGATTTTCTAATTTTCTAATCCCCCCTCTTTATCTTTCAAACTTGAGTTGTGCCTTAAATCCGCAAGGAAAATCTATTAAAAGACGCGGAAATAACTTCCAAACCAGTGGTCCTTCGTAGAATAGCGAATCAGTGTATCATTAAGCCTATCGTATAGCCTACCCATAATTTACCATTGCCTACATTCGTTTCTAAAATTCCAGGGGCATTTTCAATCGCACTAGGCATATAATTATAGGATAAGCCTATAAAAGGGTAAAAAGAACGCATCTTTCTTGAAAGCCTTGAACCCAACTCGGTATGAACAGCATACCTCATATTAAGTTGATCATCCACTTTTCTACTCAGGTTATAATGGCCTATTTCACCCGAAACACTAAAATGATTACGCCAAACATGCGGATCTACTGCTTTAGTAAATGAAATGATGCCTACTCGATAGCTCGCCCCCCACTTAATTTTACTTACTTGCTTATAATTAGTAGAATAAATTATTTCGTTATACGAGTAAACAAGCCTGGTGGCAGACCTTACTCTTGCATTCAACGGTTTTCCAGAAAATAACCCATAGTTTGTTAGAAATAGCTCCGACATATAAGCTCTTGGATTCATAATTCCTCCAATATTTAGCAAACCAAAAGCAGGGCCATCTTTATAATCAACTGGTTTAGGGCTTTTAAAAATATTGATGATACCAATTTGGATACCAGCTACTCTATCACCAATATTTAAGATACCCACTTGCCAGCCACCCATATCGCCTGTGGTGTTAACTAACCCAATTTGCATTCCCGTATTAGTACTTGCATTGGGGCCTTTTGTTGAATTAATAATACCTGCATTATTATAAGCACCAAATTGAATACCCGTAGCACTTCCTTGAGTTGTATTTAATAGCAGCGAGAATTGCACCCCAGACACTGATTTTTTTGAATAGTTTCCAATCAAAGATATTTGAGTGCCCATGGTAAAACTGCCCACATAATTAAATAGCCCTCCAATTTGAGCTCCTATTAGATATTTTTGTGTATTGTTTACCCCTGCTGTTACTTGAGCACCCTCCGTATTATTACCTGTATAGTTTAATAAGCTTGCGATTTGAAAACCTGTTAAATTGGTTTCATAGCCATTTCTACGTTGCTTACGCTTTTCTTTTTCAGTTAACCCAACCATTTCATTACCGCCCACAAAATTAGCAATACCAGAAATATGGATACCACTTGAGGATGCCGTATTAAACCCAGCCAAACCATTTAACTCAAAATAACGGGTACTATACCCATAGCCTGTAAACAAGTTTAAGGAGAACAGATTCTCATATTCACCTGGATCGAGCCCATTGGTACTAATACCAGGAAATAACCCTAATTGAATACTGCTTTTTTTATAAGCAGCCGTTTTATTTTGAGCATACATAATTTGCCAACTAAAAAGCATAATTATTAAAAGTCGTATCATTGCAAAGGCAAGATAATCATTTGAGTAAAGCTAAAATACATTATTCGATAAGCCACAATATGTATCGGTAAATAAACAAAAAAATAAATTTTATAGCAATTTATCTATAAAAAAATTATGTGAATGGTTTCTTTTTTAGCGTATATTTCAACATAGAAATTATTTATTTATTCCTCATTTTATAAATAAACTACCCCGAGGCAGAGCCATCGGAGCATTAGTTGGAGTTTGCTTTGCAAACAATCTTGTTTCCGACCCAAAGGGT
>CAZGDC010000157.1:0-5770 GCA_964524405.1 uncultured Roseivirgaceae bacterium | reverse complement strand
GTGCCTTAGTACTAAAAAATAAGTTTACCGAACCTAATCTATAAATTGGGTTAATCTCTATTTTGCCATTTTAGCTATTATAGTGCCCTCCAAAGTGTATGCTTCTGGCATACAATCTACAGTCATACAGGAGTGTATAGGCAATATATAGATAACATCTCCTACATTAATTTCGCTAGGCAAAGCATGTTTGCTCGAAATAATACCGTGTTCTTGAGATAGTGATTTAACAAATACATCTTTAAATGGTGTAAATAAACCACTTGTGCTAAGTACACCTACCAAACCGAATATTTTGCCTGTTGCAGTATCAAGGCTTTCTTTTGATAGGTGCACTCCTCCCCCATAAACAACCCATTCATTACGGTGTTTGTAAGTTGCAACCACAGGACAACTTACAAAAGTGGCTACTTGCTCAAGATTACAAGATCCAATTTCTATTTGAGTGGCATCGTAATACACAAAATTACCAGGATGGATGCTGTCAAATTCTTTCAGGTCTTCCGCTCTACTGCAAATGGGTGTATCGCCTATGGCAATATGGGGTGCGACATGGGGGTTTTTTAGTAGTTTAAAATGATTTTTAAGCAGCATCATTTCTCTTTTCATATCATCAAAAACCGATTTTATTTCATGTTCGCCCCTTGCTTCATAACTAGTACCTGCATGATAATAAAACCCTTTAAATTTATGCTTCCCTTCCTTTATGGTTTTAACTACCTCTTCAATTTCTTTAAGTTGCTCAATTGCAATGCCACTTCTGTGGTATCCTGCATCAACTTCTATTAATAAATCAACCTTATTTTTAAGCGAATCTAACTTTTTAACCACCATCGTACTTTGTACTAATAATGTTAATTGAGCACTGTTAGAAAGCTCAATTAACGCATTGATTTCAAGAAAATTAACTGGAAATGCAATGGTGATTTTATTCCAACCATTTTTTGCAAAATAGGTGGCCATAGAAATGGATGAAACGGTAATGGCTTCCACTCCTTCTTCTCGAAACCACTCACCTACTAGTTTGGATTGATGGGTTTTAAAATGAGGTTCAAAAGAAATATTATTACTTTTAGCCTTTGCAACCATTGTTTTAATATTGTTTCTAGCAATATTTTCATTAATAATCAGTGTTGGTTTTGCGTACTTTTCCATCCTTTTTTTGAGTATTATCAAGCTTTTTCTTTTTTTTTAATTTAATTTTTTGCTGTTAATATTACTTGTTGTTGCTGTTGTAAAAAATGTCATCAAATCATCTAAATATTCAGCTTGCGATTTTAACCCATCAGAATTAGCTGCCAATTTTTCGGAAGTGGCCACATTTAATTGAACTACTTCATTAAACTGTTGAATAGCACCATTTATTTGTTCGGTACCTGCATTTTGTTCAATACTTGCTCTTGTAATTTCTTGTACTAACCCATCTGTTTTTACCATATTGGGAACAATCTCATTTAAAAGCTTGCGTGATTTTTGAGCCACAGCAACACTCGTAGCTGATAATTTATTTATTTCTGTAGCTGCTTTTTGGCTGCCTTCTGCAAGCTTACGTACTTCAGAAGCAACCACCGCAAATCCTTTACCGTGCTCCCCTGCGCGTGCTGCTTCTACCGCTGCATTAAGTGCTAATAAATTAGTTTGTCGGGCAATTTCTTCTATTATAGTAATTTTTGAAGCAATTGATTGCATAGAATCTACCGTTTGATTTACCGCATTACTCCCATCCTTAATTTCGATAGACACAGAAGCCGCAATTTTTTGGGTTTGCTTTGAGTTGTCAGTGTTTTGATGAATACTCGCTGCCATCTCTTCCATTGAAGCTGAAATTTCTTCGGCAGAACTCGCTTGCTCCATAGCACCTTTCGACATTTGAAGAGAAGATTGACTCACGTCAATACTTGCACTACTAATATTACTCGAAGAAGTTTTTACTGCTTCAATAATTTCATTTAACTTCTTAATCATTTGTTTTAAATGTGAAAGTGTAACAGAAAACTCATCACTCCCTTCATCATTAATTTCTATGGTTAAATTTCCTTCGGCTACTGCTTTCACTCCTTTATTAATCCGTTTTGTTTGAGAAATAATATCTTTAGCAATTAAAGTGGCGATAATAATTGATATAAAAAATATAATAATTGCACTTAGTAAGCTACTATAAAAAGAAATAGTTGATTCTGATATAATTTCGTCCATAATTACCTCAAGGTCTTCAGCTATATTATCTTCTATTTCCTTTATTATATTAATTCTTTTAGTGGCCGTTTCAAGCCAATAAGTAGCATTAATTCCGAAGTTACCTTCTACTACGTTTTCTTTGGCAATACTTCGCATTTCCATCACTTTAGTAACAGCTATGTCTTTCATTTTTTTATTAAAAAACTCTACCTGATTAGCACTTGCATTACCTAAAAACACATTAAAATAAGTGTCTTGCTCCGTAATAAGTTGGATAAACTCCTCAAAGTCAGATCCTTCGAAATAATTTCTTGTAAAAACACCTAATAATAATGACCTTTCTAAACCTGCTCTTTCTTTTCCTGCTAAAAAATTAGCATACGATTTTGTTTTCGCAGCAAGTTTAGCATCGGTGCTTTGCTTTGCCATTATGTTTATTGAAATTAAAAATCGACTATGAATATTTGCGAAAAAATCGAGTGCGCTTTTGGGGGTTGTAGTTAATGCGTTTATCTCTTTTCGTTTAGCATCTAACTTTTTTAAAGCAGAAATCGAGGCACTTAAACTATTATTTAATTCCTTATTATCAGTAGTAAAATTAGCCAGCAAAGCATTTAATTTGCTTATTTGGGTATCTACTATTTTTTGTTGATTACGTAACTCTGTTGTATAATTATTACCCGATGAACTTAAAAACCCAACAGAATAATTACGTTCTTTTTGACTTTGATGAATAAAGTTGCCAATCCCTTGCGAAAGCTGAATTCCCTTTTGAAGATATCGTGTTTCGGTTAAATCATTTTGCTCTAGCGCTATATTTGTTACCGAAAAATAAGCCATTCCTAGTAAAGGAAGGAACAGCATAATTAATATTTTAATTTTAAGATTTAAGTTACGTATTACCGATTTCATTATTTATACTTTTTTAATAAAAAACAATATTTTTTCAATAAAAATATTTATATTTTGCCAAATATAAAGTGCGGCATTCAATATATAAGTAATTTATATACTATCAATTACTTATTTTATCTCATAAACAACTTTTCCTCCTATAACGGTCATCATTACCTTTGTATTAAGTAATTGCGAAGCCTCTATTGTCATAATATTTTGTGAAAAAACAGTAAAATCGGCTAGTTTGCCAACCTCGATAGAGCCTTTTATATTTTCAGCAAATTCGCCATAAGCCGCATCAATCGTATAGGATCGCAACGCTTGCTCCCGTGTCATCCGTTCGTCTGGTTCATATCCTCCTTCTGGAGTTTCAGCTAGGGTTTGTCTAGTAATAGAAGCAAAAAAGCTCGCTAAAGGATTTATAGGTTCAACGGGCGCATCTGTACCGTTAATAACCTTAGCACCTGATTTTAGCAATGTTTGCCACATGTAAGCCCCTTCCTTTATTCGCTTCTCTCCTAACCTTTCTATTGCCCATGGTCTATCTGAGCTTAAATGAACTGCCTGCATAGCAGCGATTACATTTAATTCTGCAAATCGAGGAATATCATCTGGATGAAGGTGTTGTGCGTGCTCCATCCGAAACCGATGGTTAGTTATTTCAGGAAACTCCCTAAATGCGGTTTCATATTGATCTAAAATTTCTCTATTGGCTCTATCGCCAATGGCATGCGAACATACTTGAAATCCATTTTTTAATCCCCCACGAGAAACTTCGAGTACATACTCCATTGGTAAAGTAGCCATGCCAAATTCTCCTGGCATATCCGAATATTCTTCTAGCATCCAAGCACCTCTATTGCCTAAAGCGCCATCACAGTTAAGTTTAATAGAGCGCACCGTAAGTAAATAATCAACAGAGTCAATCATTGGCCCACGTTTAAGCCATTTTTTTGTAAGTGCTCTGTCTGGGCCAGCAATCATTACATAAAGGCGTACATCCAACTTTCCTTCCGCTTTAAATTTTTGATAGCGATTAATTGTTTGTTGGCTTGCGCTTGCATCATGAAAACTCGTAATCCCATTTCGAATGCAAGCTTTTAATGCAATCTCCAACGCTAATCGGTTGCGATCTTCGTCTTCTTCTGGAATGTATTTACTAATTAAATACTGCGCTCGCTCACTAAAAATACCCGTTGGATTTCCGTTTTTATCTGTTATTACTTCCCCTCCTTCTATTGTTGGAATGTTTCCTTCCACAGCCAATTGGTTTACCCCTGCAATTTCCATAGCTTTTGCATTTGCAAAGGCCGCATGGCCGCTTGCATGCCCTAAATAAACGGGATTATTGGGCGATACAGCACTCAGTAATTCGTGCGTTTGAAAGCCTTTAACAACTTTTTCAGGCACTTTATCCCACTTGCTCTGGTGCCAACCTGCTCCTAAAATCCACTCACCAGGTTTTGCTTGTGCAACGGCTTGCTCCACAAGTAAAACCATTTCTTCGTAGCTTTTAACGCCCATTAGGTTTAAGTTGAGTTCGCTATTCCCTAAGCCCATTAAATGCCCATGCGATTCAATAAAACCAGGGGTCATGGTTTTTCCTTTTAAATCAATCAGTTGGGTAGAGTCGCCTTTAAAAGCATCTACTTCTTTTTGAGAGCCTACATACATTATCTTGCCTCCTTTTACCGCAACCGATTCAAATACTGCGTTATTAGCATCAACAGAGTAAATAATGCCGTTAAAATAAATAGAATCAGCCTGTTCTAATTTAGGTTGGCAGGCAAGTATTAAAACGGTTATGGCTAATAAACCAATTTGTTTAATCTTCATATATCTAGTATTAAGGTTGCAAAAAATAAATATAAGATGAAATTATCCATTGATACATACTTACTGCTCAGAAGTATTTATAATTGTTATTATCTATTCGTTTAATATGCGCAAAGTTATTATTATCTTCATTTTTTCAATTTCACTATCCATTCAAGGAAGTGGTCAAGACTTTGGCATTTCTGCCTCCTTTTTTATACCCAAAAACGGTTATTTCTCTACACCTATAAGTCCATTGTCTATTCGAGGAATTTCATTAGCTAGTGCAGGTATTTTTAGCATCGATATAGGAGGTTCGCTCTACCGAATGACGGGCATGAGCATTACCACCAATGAGCCTATTGACACCCGTAAGCCAATGATAGGCCCTTTTTTTAATATTATGATTCCTTTAGAAGCGGTAATTAGCTTAGGTAATAGCAATACGTCATTTTTAATTAAGGGTGGTGGATTTGCTTTTTATAATTTTGGCACAAAATTAAATTATGGCAATATTGATCGTGCCATGGCCGATTATCTTAACCTAGAAGTTGCTAATGCAGATTTTTCCTTTAATAACAACATCGGTTTTGGATATGAATTTGGATTGGAACTTATACAATATATAAACCGACAATTTGGAATTACGTTAGGTGCAAACTATTATATTGGAGGTTCTAATCTTAATTTAAAAGGCACCGTTAAAGGTGTTGATATAAACGGTAACTTGAGTGTAACAGATGTTGATTTAAGTGAGGCCAGGTTAGACTATACTGGATTAGAAATTTCCGTAGGATTATTATTTAGTTCGGGCAAAAGGAGGTAATAGATATTACCTTAAATGAATGAATTTCCTTTTTTATGTTGCTTATTAGGTTTC
>CAZGDC010000156.1:0-5820 GCA_964524405.1 uncultured Roseivirgaceae bacterium | reverse complement strand
GATACTAAAACACCCTTCGCCAAATATTGCCCTGTGTCCTTATTCAAAAAAATTAACTCTAATTGAATACCCACTTCAAGAGCATGTTTTTTTGCTGTTTTAAAATCTACATACAACCACTTAAACCAATCGCTTTTTTTGCCGTTATATTCGTATTGGTAGTCTAGTTCGCCATGATAAGTTTCTATAGGTAACTCTTTTTCATATACATAACTAATATCGCTTGAGTCGAACAATATTTGTCCATCTGGTTTGAGTAATGTTTTAAGCTTTAAGAAAAAATCACTCAAGTTTTTAAGCTCGCCTATAAGTCCAATGGTATTCATCATTAAAAGCAGTGTGTCGTAGGGTTCGGGAGTGGAATAATCATAAATATTGCCTGTAATAATAGACTTGACTCCTTGCAAGTACATTACCTTGGAGGCCAATTCTGATAGTTCAAGGGCATCTACTTCAAATTTTCGCTTTTGAAGTTCGAGTGTAAGTGCTCCTGCTCCTGCTCCAATATCAAGCACTCGTCCTGTGCATAATTTTAAGGCCTTTTGTTCTACCTCAAAAAAATCGTTTAAGCTACGAAAGAATATATCTACAAGCATTTCGTCAGGCTGTCCGTATGTATTATGAATAAATACCGAGCCTTTTTCTTGCTCCATTGCATAATCATAAATAGCCTGTCCTACTATGTCATTAAAGTGCGTTTGATTGAGGAGGTTTGGCATTACTTTAGCAGAAAACCTAAAGGGAATCCCAAAGTAAAAGTAGAAATTTTTTCTTTTTGAGAATATGGTAATTGAACGCTTTCTCTATTAATTTCAATATTACCAACTGGCTCTATAATTACACCTGCCTTAGCCTGTAACCTTACTGTATTATTTAATTGTGCCCCAATATGGGCTGTATAATCCACGCCTGTATATGTTTTTTCAAGTGGAAGGATTTTTGGGTCTATTTCAGTTTCTTTAAAACAACCCAATTGGTAATAAGCAACAGCGTTTTTAAGTAGTAAAGAATTCATAATCTCGTCATTCACGTTTTTTATCGAACATCAGTAAATAAACTACCCCGAGGCAGAGCCATCGGAGTATTAGTTGGAGTTTGCTTTGCAAACAATCTTGTTTCCGACCCAAAGGGTTGGGGAATTAAACCAAATGGGCTATCGCCCTGCGATTAAATATCTACCAATATCCTATTTAGCACTTCACTTGGCCGCATTGCTTTTTCAAGCTTGGCTACATCGGGTTTATAATACCCTCCCATATCTACTGGCTTGCCTTGTGCTGCCAATAACTCGGTTAAAATGGTTTCTTCATTCGAAAACAGCGATGCGGCTATGGAAGAAAATACGGTTTTTAACTGAGCATCCTCGTTTTGGGCAGCTAAAGCTTGTGCCCAATACATGGCCAAGTAAAAATGGCTGCCTCGGCTATCCAATTCATTCACTTTTCGTGAAGGCGACTTATTGTTTTTTAGAAATTCGCCATTAGCTGTGTTGAGTGCAGCCGCTAATATTTTTGCTTTAGCGTTATTTGTTTTTTCGGCTAGGGTTTCAATAGAAACAGCTAATGCCAAAAACTCACCTAAAGAATCCCAACGTAAATGACCTTCTTTCTCAAATTGCTGTACATGCTTGGGTGCAGAGCCGCCAGCTCCTGTTTCAAATAAGCCTCCACCAGCAAGCAACGGAACAATCGAAAGCATTTTGGCACTAGTGCCTAATTCTAAAATAGGGAATAGATCTGTTAAGTAATCGCGCAATACATTGCCCGTTACAGAGATGGTATCTTTTCCTGCTTTCACTCTTTCCATCGTATAATTAATGGCATCTACCGGAGCCATAATTTTAATCTCTAAACCAGAAGTGTCATGCTCTTGTAAATAGGCATTTACTTTTTTAATGAGGTTAGCATCGTGTGCACGGTTTTTATCTAACCAAAAAATGGCAGGGTTGCCTGTGGCTTTAGCTCTGTTTACGGCTAGTTTAACCCAATCTTTAATAGGTAAATCTTTGGTTTGGCACATACGCCAAATATCTCCTTTTTCCACCGCATGTTGCATCAACACGTTGCCATCTGCATCTGTTACTTTTACAGTTCCTGTTGTTTCTATTTGAAATGTTTTATCGTGCGAACCATACTCTTCTGCTTTTTGTGCCATTAGCCCCACATTAGCTACGTTGCCCATGGTGGTAACATCAAAGGCGCCATTTTTTTTACAAAAATCAATGGTAGCTTGATAAATGCCTGCATAACATCTATCAGGTATCATTGCTTTGGTATCGTGTAGCTTGCCATCTTTGCCCCACATTTTACCAGAAGCTCGAATGGCGGCAGGCATCGAAGCATCAATTATTACATCGCTTGGTACATGTAAATTGGTAATGCCTTTATCAGAATCTACCATGGCCAACTCGGGTCGGGTTTCGTACACCGCCATTATATCGGCCTCTATTTCTTCTCGCTGTGCAGTAGGCAATTCGGCTATTTTAGCATATACATTGCCTAGTCCGTTATTGGCATTTACGCCTAACTCATCAAAAATAACTTTATGTTTCGCAAACACTGCTTTGTAATATATTTTTACGGCTTTACCAAACATAATAGGATCCGACACCTTCATCATGGTGGCTTTTAAGTGCAAGGATAAAAGCACTCCTTGGGCTTTGGCATCTTCCATTTCCTTTTCAAAAAAGGCATCGAGGGCTTTGCTGCTCATAACTGAACTGTCAATTATTTCGCTTTCTAAAATGGTCTGCGTTTCTTTTAAAACTATGGAGCCTCCTCCATTACCCGTAAACAATATTTTAACATTGGCTGTTTTCTCCATAACTACCGATTTTTCACTTCCAAAAAAATCGCCTTCGGTCATTGATGCTACATGAGACTTTGAATCTGACGCCCATTCGCCCATTGAGTGAGGGTGTTCTTTGGCATAAGCTTTTACTGCATCTGCCACTCGTCTATCAGAGTTGCCTTCGCGTAATACTGGATTTACGGCACTTCCTAAAATTTTGCTGTAACGAGATTTAATTTCAACGGATTTGTCATTTTTAGGATCGGTTGGGTAATCTGGAATGGCAAACCCTTGGCCTTGTAATTCGGCAATAGCGGCTTGTAGTTGAGGAACCGATGCGCTAATATTTGGTAGCTTTATAATATTTGCCTCTGGTGTTTTTGCTAGCTTTCCTAAGTCAGTTAGGGCATCTTCTATTCTTTGGTCTTCTTTTAGATATTCTGAAAAACTAGCTAATATTCGGCTTGATAATGAAATATCTTTGGTTAAGATGTTAATTCCTGCATTTTTTGTAAAGGCTTTTACAATGGGTAAAAAGGAATACGTTGCTAAAGCGGGAGCCTCGTCTGTAATGGTATAAACGATATTAGATGTTGAAGTGCTCATAAAGAAAAGGGTTTATAAAAGTGACTGTTTTTCACTTTTTCTAAAAATTGAACCACGAAAATACAAAAAAGTACGTTCTTTCTTCTATGATTATATAGGATAACCATTTAATGCTCTAAGAGCGTTTACAGTTTTATCAGAATTTGGGAAGGAATAAAATATAGATAGGCTTTGTGCTACAGTTGGGTTAAAGAAGTAAACCCTAACAGGTTTAAATGCTTGTGGATTTTAGGCATTAAATAAAAATAGGCACAAGAGTTTTTCTTGTGCCTATTTAAAGTATTGGCTGATTAGCCTCCAAAGAAATAAGAAACACCTACTGTAAAGGCTCTGTTTTTGTACGCAAAATCAGAAGAGTTAAATTGAACACCTGAAGGAAAACCTGTAACTTCTGGCACTAAATTAGAAAACCCAAAGCTATACGCTGCATTTACTCTTAACATATCAGAAATCATATAACCAACACCGATATTCCAGCCGAGGTCTAATGCACTCATGGGCAGCATATTTTCATTTGATAATAATTCGCTAAATTCTATTTTATTACCAAAATTAATGGCATTTTCTCCTTTATTTGTAAAAGAGTCTGCCCCTTCTGTAACCGTGTAATCGTATTTGTTTTTACCAAAAAGCCCAATACCAATATACGGCCCCGTGGAAATTTCAAATTTACTAATTGTATAGGTTACATTAATGGGTATTACTAAGTAAGTAGCAGAAGTTCTATCGAAACCAGATACTGTTTCGCCAGCATCAAGCCCTGCATTAAGATCAGAACTGGCTCCTCTGGTTGAAAGTATTAATCCAGCCTCGACACCGAACGCATCGCTTATGGTGTAATTTACAATACCTCCTATGTGATATCCTATGTTTAAATTTGAATTTGGCTCATCGGCTGGTACCGCATAATTATACCCATAATTAGTAAGGTTAAGACCCGCTTTTACACCAAATTTTAGTTGTGCATTTGCTTGGTTTGCCATTACCATGATTAGTAAGGCGAAAAACATTTTTGTCATTTTTGTCATTTTTTTATTGTTTTTTTTATTGTTTTTTTTCACACGCTCATTATTAAAATGGTATAACTAATAGCGCAAAAAATTAAGATGCAAATATACGAACGCATGATTTACTTTAAAGTATTATAAGAATTTATATTATAATTTAACCATTAATAAAATACGTTCCGTTTGCCACTTTTTCATATTAACTCGCATTATTCATGGAGTTTAGTGGGTGTAGATACAAGGCGTCTAACTAACTAGGTAGATATACAATTGTATTTCAAGTAGTTAGCAACGAAGTATATGCACCCGTAACTATTCAGCCAAGAGTCATTTCGGCTAAAAAAAGTACTTTTTTCGCTAAACTTTAGCTATTTTTAGTACCATAGCGGTGCTATGCTAATAAAAAGGAGCTTCATTTATCAAAAAAAACATCTGTTTTTATCTCGAAAGCACCTCGGCTGAATAGATAAGATTACTTCCTAAAATAAAAATTGAAGTAAAAATAAATAGGGTTACCCATTTAAGTCTCAAACCATTGATATCCTATAATTTGCAAAACACATAACCTAATTCGAGAATCTGACAAAAATTGCGATTCAGTAGATTGAAGTCAGTTTTAGAATAAAATCTCTGCGCTTTAAATGGGTAATCCTAAAAATAAATATATGCAGTACCCTAAATATAATCCCTGTACCTATAGAATAAAGTACTTTGCATTTTTTATAAATGGAATAAATAAAAGCCAATAAATATTATAGAGCATAGTATCAGTCCAATAAAAGCCAGTAGGTTTAATTCTGGAGAAAACGTAGTCTTGAAAAATTGCCAACCCATAAAGTACAACACAACATACAACCAATGTTAGAAAATTTCGGAATCAAAATATATACCACTGCCCAAAGCAAATATTTGGCGACCTTAGCAGAAAGAGATAGACTTGGCTTTTAGCAAATAAGCCCTATGGCATATAGTTAATGTTGTATTTACGTTTAGAAAAATTAGCCGCACAAATCGTCAATTTAGAAAGCTGAAATGCTTGAATTTACTTACAAATTTCAGCAGATAGCAATTTTCGGTCAATTACCCCTTGACGATGGCTATTACGGTTTAAACCGTGCCACTTAGCTGAGTAAGGCCAACGCCATAATGGGTAAAACAAAAGCGGCCGTTTTGCCAGTGCCTGTTTGAGCTATGCCCATTAAATCGTGCCCATTTAGCCCCAACGGAATGGCCTTGTGTTGAATAGTCGTTGGCTTATCATAACGTGCATCGTCAATAGCGTTGAGCAATTTTCGGTTAAGCTTTAAGTCTTCGAAAGAGGGTGAGGGCATCTGTATTTTTTTACAAAGGTAAGTAAGATTGGGTTACTTAAAATAGAAGTGGCGCTACCACCACTCATTATAGCGATGTTTTTTTC
>CAZGDC010000155.1:0-5876 GCA_964524405.1 uncultured Roseivirgaceae bacterium | reverse complement strand
TAGAAGCACTCGCTAAAAAATACGCTATTGCCAAATCATACCCTTTTAACCCCAGCCCAGAAATAACGCCTACACACTTTCCAGTTAAATAGCTATGGTGCCTGTATTTTTCGCGTGCATAAATATTAGAAATATGCACTTCAAGCACAGGGGCTTTAATGGCCGAAATAGCATCACCAAGACCAATGGAAGTGTGCGTATAAGCAGCTGCGTTTAAAATAATACCATCGCTTTCTTTGCCCATTTTTTGCAATTCTTCAATAAGCTCCCCTTCTATATTAGATTGAAAATAACTAATATTAATTTTTGGGTACTTTTCTTTTAAGCTTTTTAAATACTGCTCAAATGTTTGCGACCCATATATATCAGGCTCTCTTGTGCCAAGCAGGTTGAGGTTGGGACCATTTATAATTGCAATATGCATCAAGTAAATTGTTTATTTGTTTATTTGTTAAACCGTTTATTTTCAATTTTAGCATAGCAAATAAACGAATAAACAAAACAACCCCCTAAAATGACTTGGAATTTATTAATCAAGCAATTCAACCATTATTTAAAGTTAGAGCGTGGGCTAGCCGATAATTCCATAGAGGCCTATGTGCGAGATATTAAAAAATTGCAACAATTTGCAGAGAAGGGTGATGCGTTATTTCAACCAACAGAGGCTACTTATAATCATATTACTGAATTTATTCAATTATTAAATGAACTAGGACTGTCGGCTCATAGCCAAGCTAGAATAATTAGTGGGATAAAATCTTTTTACAAGTATTTGCTGTTTGAAGACGAAATAAAAACAGACCCAACCGAATTAATTGAAGCACCTCAGTTGGGTCGTAAATTACCAGATACCCTCGATTTACACGAAATAGATCAATTATTAGGAGCTATTGATTATTCAACACCCGAAGGGCCTCGTAATAGAGCCATTTTAGAAACACTTTATAGTTGTGGTTTGCGGGTGTCGGAACTTATTGGTTTACGGTTAAGCCATTTATATTTTGAAGCGGGTTATGTAAGAGTAATTGGCAAAGGAGATAAAGAGCGGTTAGTACCCATTGGTAGAGAAGCCATAAAATACATTCAAATTTATAGGAAGGAAAGCCGTAACCATTTACTGATAAAACAAGGCAATGAAGACGTTGTGTTTTTAAATAGAAGAGGAGCACAATTGAGTAGGGTAATGATTTTTACCATTATTAAAAATTTGGCAAAATCCGCTGGTATTAAAAAAAATATTAGTCCACATACATTTAGGCACTCTTTTGCAACCCATTTAATCGAAGGGGGAGCCGATTTGCGAGCTGTGCAAGAAATGTTAGGGCACGAATCCATTACTACCACCGAAATTTACACCCATTTAGATCGAGCATATTTGCAACAAGTAATCCAAGAGTTTCATCCAAGAAGTTAATATTCAGCACAACTTATTCGCATTCTTTGCGCAAAATTTTGCGACCTTTGTGTGAAATTATCCACCGTGTATAAATTTTTAATTCGCCCTTTCTTTTTTCTGTTTAATGCCGAAAAAGCGCATCATTTATCCATGCGTTTACTACGTGTTTCGTTAACGATCCCTGGTATAAAAATTTTATTTAAGGGGTTGTTTCAAGTAAATAATTTAAAGCTTAAAAAAGAAGTGCTTGGATTAACTTTTAAAAACCCAGTTGGCTTAGCAGCAGGTTTTGATAAAGATGCTAATTATGTTAATGAGCTAGCCCACTTGGGGTTTGGCTTTATCGAAATTGGCACATTAACTCCAAAACCGCAAGCAGGCAATCCGAAGCCACGGCTGTTTAGGCTAAAAAAAGACCAAGCACTTTTAAACCGAATGGGCTTTAATAATGGTGGAGTATCCGAAGCCGTTGAGCGATTAAAAAAAATAACGCCTACTATAATAATCGGAGGTAATATTGGTAAAAACAAAACAACCCCAAACGAAGATGCCGCTCACGACTATTTACATGCTTTTGAGGCACTTTTTAATGTGGTTGATTATTTTGTAGTAAATGTAAGCTCCCCCAATACACCCGATTTACGAGCCTTGCAAGATAAAGAACCGTTAAAAAAACTACTAGAACAGCTTCAAGAGGCCAATAATCTAAAAAAGAAACCCAAGCCTATACTTTTAAAAATTGCTCCAGACTTAACCGAAAAACAAATTGATGACATCGTAGAAATTATTAAATCTACACAATTGGCAGGAGTAGTGGCAACCAACACAACCATTAGTAGAGAAGGACTTTTGGGCACAAAAAAACAAGCACTTGCCTTAGGCAACGGAGGTGTAAGCGGTGCGCCTTTAACGAACCATTCAACTAAAGTTATTCAACTATTGAGAACTAAATTAGGCGATAAAGCAGTAATTATTGGTGCTGGAGGTATAATGACGCCCCAAGATGCCCTCGATAAATTGGAAGCAGGAGCAGATTTAATACAAGTATTTACAGGCTTTATTTATAATGGGCCATCGTTTGTAAAAAACATAAATAACGAGCTACTTAAAACCTAATACCAAATTAAAACCTATTGAATAGATTTCGTCACGTTAAAAAGAAGGAATTAAATTATAAAACCCACACCCTTTGGCTTAGTATCGATAAACTGCTTTATTTGTAGTTAGCCTAAAAACTAAAACATTATTCCAATTAAGCTGCATGGCAGAAAACACGTATAAATCAAAAAATTTTGTTAATAAGCCAAAGGGTGCACAAAAGAAAAGTTTAAAATTCGACCTTAAATTTCTGAAAGATCGAAGAGTGCAATTAACTTTTGGTTTTTTTCTTTTAACAGCATCCTTATTTTTATTGGTTGCATTTATCTCCTATCTTTTTACAGGCACTGCCGACCAAAGTGTAATTGATTCCGTGCAGGAATTAGGTGTTTTGCAGTCTGGTTTGGAGGCGGAAAACTGGATGAAACTTTATGGGGCAATTAGTGCACATTATTTTATTTTCGAATGGTTTGGGTTGGCTTCATTCCTTTTGCCGTTTCTTTTTTTTATATATGGGTATCGCATTGTTTTTCATAGAAGCTTAGTTAATTTAGGTTCAGCCACCATTTTTGTTTTCTTCTTCCTTATTTGGATTAGTCTATTTTTAGGAGACATGGTGCAGAGCAACGATTATGTAACGGCTTTAAGTTTTTTAAGTGGAGGTATTGGCTATAACCTTGCAGTACTCATAAATAGCTTAATTGGATGGGGAAGTTTATTACTATTGCTTTTTTCATTGGTTGTTTTTGGCATGTTCTTTTTTAATATTACTTCTCTTATAGGTCTTAGATCTAAAGTAAAAGAAAAAGTAAAAAAAGTAGAAGACTCTATAGATGAAAGCGTTACCGACCTAAAGCACTCAGATAATTTTGGTGTTGATGCGCAAGTTCAATTTGATGGTGTCGATGATGAGCTTCTTCCAGACGATGGAATGGAATTAAATAGCGAAGAGTTATCTGAACCGCTTGATGATTTATTGGATGAAAACCCAATAGAAGAATCTGTTATTGAAAATGAGACTGATAAAATTGACTTGCAAATAGAAGAACCATTTCCTATAAAGGAAAAGGAGGAGCTGCAACCAGAATTTATAGTAAAAGAAGAGGTACAAGAAGAGAAAGCAGAAGATGCAGAAAATTATGATCCTACATTGGATCTAGGTACTTACCAATATCCTACGCTCGATTTATTAAACGATTATGGCAATTCTAAAGTAAGAGTAAGCTCAGAAGAGTTGGAGCAGAATAAGGATAAAATAGTAACCACATTAACCAACTTTAATATTGGCATTTCGAGTATTCGAGCAACCATTGGGCCAACGGTTACACTTTATGAAATTGTACCAGAAGCAGGAATTAAAATCTCTAAAATAAAAAATTTAGAAGATGATATCGCATTGAGTTTATCCGCTTTGGGAATTAGAATAATAGCTCCAATCCCTGGCAAGGGAACCATTGGTATTGAGGTGCCCAATAAAAACCGCGAAATGGTGGATATTAAAGGGGTGCTAGGGACAGAAAAATTCATGAAAAGCAATGCTGATCTACCAGTTGTACTCGGTAAAACTATTTCGAACGAGGTGTTTATGATAGATTTGGCAAAAATGCCACATCTATTAATGGCGGGAGCCACAGGTCAAGGTAAATCGGTGGGGTTAAATGTACTGCTTACTTCGCTTATCTATAAAAAACACCCTTCTCAACTTAAATTAGTATTAATCGATCCTAAAAAAGTAGAGCTTAGTTTATTTAATAAGCTAGAACGGCATTTTTTGGCGAGGATTCCTAATAATGAAGATGCCATTATTACCGATACGAAGCAGGTTATTAATACACTAAACTCCCTAACCATCGAAATGGATGCCCGCTATGACTTATTGAAAGATGCAGGCACAAGGAATATTAAAGAGTATAACACCAAGTTTGTTAAGCGAAGATTAAATCCAGAAAAAGGCCATCGTTTTTTACCCTATATTGTATTAGTAATTGATGAATTGGCAGACTTAATGATGACCGCAGGCAAAGAAGTGGAAACACCCATTGCGAGATTGGCACAATTAGCTAGAGCCATTGGTATTCACTTAGTATTAGCCACGCAAAGGCCATCGGTTAATGTTATTACAGGTACTATTAAGGCTAATTTTCCTGCTCGTTTAAGTTTTAGAGTTGCCTCTAAAATAGATTCGCGCACCATTTTAGATGCAGGCGGAGCCGACCAGCTAGTAGGCATGGGCGATATGCTATTTTCACAAGGATCAGACACCATTCGGCTACAATGTGCTTTTGTAGATACGCCTGAAGTTGAGCGGATGTGCGATTTTGTGGGAGAACAAAGAGGGTATGAATCGGCCTACTTATTGCCCGAGTTTTCGGGCGAAGATGCAGGAGAAAGTCTAGCTGTTGATTTAGACGATAGAGATAAACTGTTTGATGATGCGGCTAGAATGATTGTAATGCATCAGCAAGGCAGTACCAGTTTAATACAGCGAAAGCTCAAACTAGGATACAACCGAGCAGGAAGAATTATTGACCAGTTAGAAGCAGCAGGAATTGTGGGCCCTTTTGAAGGAAGTAAAGCAAGATCAGTATTAATTCCAGATGAATATAGTTTGGAACAGTTATTGAATGAGCTTAAAGAGAAATAAATTTTTTAAATGGACACACCATATTTTTGTGTGGTACATAAGTAAGGTAAATTTTAAAATTATGATAAAAAAATTAATGTTTGGAGTAGCAATCATGTTTGTAGCATCCATCGCCTCTGCCCAAAGTGCAAAATCTATCTTGGATGGTATGAGTGTAAAGTACAAGGAAATACCTTCATTTACAGCTAATATTGATTACACCATGGTAAATAAAGCAGATGGAATTAGCGATACCTTTATAGGAAGTATTGCCGTAAAAGGAGATATGTTTAGTCTTAAAATGGGAGGCCAAGAAATAATTAATAATGGGGTAACCGTATGGACTTACCTGCCCGATGATAATGAGGTAAACATAGATAATCATAGTGCAGAAGCAGGAGACATTACCCCTTCGAGCATTTATACCATTTACAAAAAAGGATTTAATTATGTATTACTAAGCCCTGTAACGGTGGCAGGTAAAAAATACGATGTTATTGATTTAATAGCGACCAATAAAGAAGCTCAGTTTTATAAAATTAGATTGCAAATTGCACAAAGTGATAAAACACTAGGAAAATTTACCATGTACGATAACGAAGGAAGTGAGTTTTCATATACCATTTCAAAATTTAATACCAAGGCAAATCTTACAGAAGCAGATTTTTCATTTGATGAAGCAAAACATGCAGGAGTAGAAGTAATAGATTTAAGGTAAACACCAACTTTAATCGCAGGGCGATAGCCCATTTGGTTTAA
>CAZGDC010000154.1:0-5892 GCA_964524405.1 uncultured Roseivirgaceae bacterium | reverse complement strand
TTTGAGATGTCGTAATAATTAGATTGAACTATTTTTTACAATATCTGTCCCGTCCTGAAAGTTTCGGGATGCTATATTATTTTAACAATGAGAGTGTAAAAAAGAATCAATATAATGCGGCATTTCAATGTTAATATGGTATAAATCATTATATTTGAACATATCAAATGGCATTAATATGGATTTAGCAGGAAGGAAGTATCACTTAATTGAGCAAGTAATGTTACTTACGGAATCAGAAATCGACAAAGTGGAAAAAGCAGTAAATAATGCTTCTAATAATTTAATAGAGCAAAAACTATCAGCTAGAGCTTTAGAAGCAGAAGAAGATATTAAAGAAGGAAAGGTTTATACTTTAGAGGAAGCAGAAACCAGATTAAATAAGCGATTTGGAGTATAGAGTTGTTATTACAGAAAGATCATTACATCGCTTAGAAGACACATTAGCGTTTTATATTAACGACCTAAAAATTCCAAAAGAAAAAGTCATAGAGATTAAGAATACACTGCTGTTAAAAGCAAAACAGTTGGCATTAAACCCATTTAAAGGCCAACTCGATCCCTATTTAAAGAAACTCAATAAAGGGCATAGAAGGCTAATTGCTGGCAATTTTAAGATTATTTATCGTTTAGATAAAGAAATTATTTACATTACCGATTTTTTTGACAGCCGAAAAAGCCCATCATCCATGAGTGGGTAACTTTTCTAGAAACTGCTGGATGTTTTCGGAGGTATATTGGTATCCCGTTTCAAATATTTCTTTGGCTTTTGACCAATCGAACCCACTAAACTTTGCAAGTGTTGGAGGCTCAATAAAAAGGTGCGATTTGCTTTTGCTTTTTAGTGTGTTTTCATTTATGGCTAATAGTGAGCTACGCTCCATTACATCTTTAAATGAGTTAATGGTGTGTTTGTTACTTATAGGATTACACCCCACAGCAATAATACGGTCTGCTTTTTTAGTTAGTGCTTCAACGGGTAAATTATTTAAAATACCTCCGTCAATGTATTTTACACCCTTGATTTCAATAGGGTTAAAAATTACAGGCACGCAGCTTGAAGCTAAAATAGCAGTATGCAAATTTCCTTGGTCAAAATAATGCGTTTTGCCTAGTTCAATGGCAGTAGCTGCTACAATAAAAGGGATTTTAAGTTCGCTAAATGATGCAGGCAAATTGTCTTCTAATATTTTTAAAAGACTATCCATACGTAACAAGCCCTTCCAACTAAATGCGGGTTTAAAAATAGTAAGAAGCTTGGTTTTAATAATAATGTCAAAAATTTGATCTGGTGTATAACCTGCACTATAAAATCCTCCAATAATTGAGCCTGCGCTAGTGCCGCTTATTATATCGGGTTTAATACCATTTTCCTCTAATGCTTTTAAAACACCAAGGTGAGATATTCCTCTTGCTCCTCCTCCGCTTAATGCAATTCCTATCATAATTTTATTTTTTCGTTATTAATTAGGTTGCTCCCCCTAACAAAACGGGGCAGGCTGTGCCTACTACTGACAGAGAACGCTCCAAGGTCTATTTTCGACTTGGCAAGAGACCTTGGAGAGTTTAAATCGTCATTATTCTCTCGCAATGACGGTGTATTATATATCACCAAAAGCAAATACTTGGTCTAATCGCACGCCTTTTTCTGTATGTTTTACCGTACAACATTCGTTTACAGGGTCGTGTTGCAGAACCAATACATAGCCATTATCAGCAGCCTCATTTAAAAAAGCTTGTTTTTCGCTCATCGTTAGTAAAGGGCGAGTATCGTAGCCCATTACATAGGGCAAAGGAATATGCCCCACGGAGGGCAATAAGTCGGCCATAAAAACCAATGTCTTTCCTTTATAATTAATTTTTGGCAACATTTGTTTTTCAGTATGGCCATCAACTGTAATTATATCAAAAGGAAGCCTACTGTCGCCACCCACATTAACAAATTCGAGTTGGCCAGCCTCTTGCATTGGCTTAATGTTTTCGGTAAGAAAAGAGGCTTTTTCTCTTGGGTTGGG
This sequence comes from uncultured Roseivirgaceae bacterium, assembly GCA_964524405.1. Lineage (GTDB taxonomy): Bacteria > Bacteroidota > Bacteroidia > Cytophagales > Cyclobacteriaceae > JAKISE01. The sequence goes on along the minus strand of CAZGDC010000154.1, from coordinate 3,877 downwards.
CTCGGTTGCCCACTGCCAGTGTTCTTTATTGCTCCAATAGGTTGCGTTCGTAAATGCAGGAATCAATTTTTCTCCTTCACGCTTAACTCCCCCTCCGCAATGATCGAAATGGAGGTGTGTGAGAAAGGCATCGGTAATTTCATCAAATCCTAGATTTGCCTGTTTAAGACCATTATCCAAGGAGTCGTTTCCATGCAAATAATAATGCCCAAAGAATTTATCGGACTGCTTATTACCCATTCCACTGTCTATTATAATAGCTCTATTGCCTTCTTTTATAATAAGGGAGCGCATAGCCCAGCTACATAAATTACTAGCATCCGCAGGGTTAGTTCTACTCCATAATGACTTGGGTACCACGCCAAACATGGCTCCCCCATCGAGTTTAAAATAGCCTGTATTTATTAATGATAGTTGCATTGGTGTTGTGGTTGGTTAGTTAGTTTAACATTTGACATCATACATCATACATTTAACATTTCTATGGTTAGTGTTTTAAGTAATAGCCAAATCCAAAAAAGCCGTGTACTCCTTTTAAATATTGGTCTTTTCCAATGCCTAGGGTAATGGGGCCAATCATTGAATCGTATGATACCTTTGCACTAAAGCCAAATCGCCTAGGATGGGAACCAATATTAGCGGTAAACATAGAAGTATCAATCCATTTCATTGGATATTCACTTTCTAAATAATCAATAGTTCCGGCAAGGTATATATCTTTACGCAACTCCCATTGAAAACCTACAGATACCGCTGACATGTTGAGGGCCTCGAACCTTTTTGTTGCCGTGGCTTCGTACCTAAACACAGACCACCCCACTGGGCGTTGCCCTCCTATAAATGTGCTGTACGGAAAGTCTTCGACTCCACCTCTCGCATTGCTAATTTTTAAAAATAACCTATACAAGAATGAGATTTTCTCTGTTATTGGCACGGCTGATTCTAGTTTAAAAGAAGCAATTAATAACCCTGTAGGATTATTATCTACTTCTATATCGCCTAGCGCATTGCTTTTAAACCTAATATTACTGTTTCTATCGAAAGAGTAGCCAAGTTCTGTATCGGTTCTAACCCCTTTGGTTGCAAAAAATACCTTATTTAAGGTGTTAGATTTTATATATGCTTGCACACCCCAATCTTTAGTTAAAAATTTTTCTAAGCTTAAAGAAATGCCTTCTATATAGATAGAGTCTGACACAATGGGTGTAATGGAATGACTTAGGTAGTTAAGTTTTGCTCCAAAAGTAACATTACTTCGATACGTTCCTTGAAGCGCCATTGAAGCATCAAAGGAGTTGTCTTTATGTACACTATTTAAACCGCTATGATCGCTGCTTTCTTTCCTATCATCCCAATAACTAGGAATTTCGTATTTTAACCAGGCGGCATTTAATACAATCGCCAAGTTTTGCTTTTTGCCCAAATATTTAAAATAATTAAGATCCATTCGAGGGTTTTGAGCCAAATCATATTCTAAAATAAATCGAGAGCTTGGCAGTAAAAAGTTTCGAGAGGTAAGGTTAATAGTAATTCCTGCTTTATTATCAGTATCGTAATGAGCAGCTATTTTAATACTTCCTGGAGGAGCTTCTTTTACTCGAATGGTTAAGCTTTTATCATTATGATCAATGGTGTATGCAATTTTAGCAAAATAGAGTGTTCCATAAAGTAAGTTTATTCTTTGCTCTAATTCATCAATATTAATAGGTTCATGTTCTGCAATTCGTAGCTTACCTAAAATAAGCTCATCCGATACTTTTTTATTACCTTCAATATGAATAAAATCAAACACATAGTTATCGGTAATAGGTAATTTTTTAGGTACACGAACAGGGCCGAATTTATCTAGTGAGTCTGCTAAATGTTTAAAAATTGGCAAAAACGCTTGCCCTGCTTTTTCTCCTTGTTTAATAATGGCTGCTCCATCCCAAAAGCTAGCGGTAGAATAATCTTTTAAATCTGGTTCTACATAAATATCTACTAATTTGATTTGCTCGTTAGAATCGTGGGCACTAAATACAAAAGCACTTTGTGATAAAATAGCCACCATAGAGGTAAGGTCTTCTTTTTTATCGAGATCGCTGCTTACAAATACGCCAATAATTATATCTGCGCCCATATCTAGTGCTTCTTGCACAGGAAAGTTGCGTAGTAAACCTCCATCTACAAACAAGGTGCTATCAATTAAAGTAGGGGTGAAAAAAGTAGGAATTGACATAGAGGCACGCATGGCCAATGCCAAAGAGCCTTTACTTAAAACTACGGATGTTCCGGTTTCAATATCGGCTGCAATACAAGCAAACGGAATGGGTAGCTTATAAAAATCGGTAATGCCATGTGCGGGGCGTGTAACCTTATTAAGGAACATGGTAAGTTCTTGCCCTTCGATTAAACCTTGAGGTAGCCCTATTTGTTTATTTTGAATGGGTAACTCAATAAAATAACGACCATAAAATGGCTTTTCTTCAAAGGCAACTTTATCAAGTGGGATGTTATTTGTTAACACATTTTCCCATTTAATATTCAGTGCAATTTTCTTAATTTCATCGGCAGAATAACCAATGGCATACAACGCACCTATAATACTACCCATACTTGTGCCGGTAATATAATCGGGGTAGAGGCCGGCTTCTTCCATGGCTTTAATTACCCCAATATGCGCCATGCCTTTGGCCCCACCGCCACTTAACACTAAGCCAACCTTAGGTCTCTCAATTTTGGTTTGTGCTATGGCATCAGATATAAAGAAAACAAGAACTATAATTATTAAGAGGTTCTTCATACCATGGCTGAAATAATTACCCTTCTAAAACCACTCCCATGCTTGTAAATTTAGTAATCCGCTGATTAATTAATTTATCGGATTTAATGGGTGTAAGTTCTTTAAAATTATCTAAAATGGCTTTTTTTACATACGAAATGGCTGATTTCATATCGGTATGAGCTCCGCCAACAGGTTCTTTAATAATACAATCAATTAATTTATTATTAAGCATATCGGTTGCGGTAAGCTTTAGTGCTTCGGCTGCCTGCTCTTTAAAATCCCAGCTTCTCCATAAAATGGTGGAGCAATTTTCGGGCGAAATAACGGAGTACCATGCGTTTTCAAGCATTAAAACTCTATCTCCAATACCAATACCCAAAGCCCCTCCCGAAGCTCCCTCACCAATAATTATATTGATAATAGGCACTTTAATCTTAAACATTTCTTGCAAGTTGCGAGCAATGGCCTCACCCTGCCCTCTCTCCTCTGCTTCTAAGCCAGGGAATGCCCCTGGAGTATCTATTAGTGTTACGATTGGAATATTAAATTTTTCGGCAGTACGCATGAGTCGTAATGCTTTTCTATATCCTTCAGGATTCGCCATTCCAAAATTACGCATCTGGCGTTGTTTGGTGTTTCTTCCTTTTTGCTGCCCAATAAGCATAAACGTTTGACCATTAATAACACCTAACCCTCCTACCATAGCTTTATCATCTCGTACCGTTCTATCTCCGTGGAGTTCTATAAAATCGGTCGTCATTCCATAGATGTAATCCAAGGTGTAAGGTCTTTCTGGGTGCCTGGACAATTGTACCCGTTGCCAAGGAGTAAGATTTTTAAAAGTATCTTTTTTGAGCTTTAGTAATTTATTTTCCAAGGTTTTAATGGCTTCTTCAACGTTCGCATCACTGTCTTTGGCAAGATGTTTCATGCCAAGGAGCTTTTCTTCTAATTCAATAATAGGCTTTTCGAAATCTAAATGCATAAGTCATATATTTTAAAGATACAAAAATATGTTCTTCCATAATTTTAAAGGCTAAAATATGTTTTTTATTATGATTAAAAACCTAAATAGCTTAAAATAAGCACCTTAAAATATTTATAAGAAATTAA
>CAZGDC010000153.1:0-5932 GCA_964524405.1 uncultured Roseivirgaceae bacterium | reverse complement strand
CGACATCTCAAAATTAAAATGGTATTATAGTTACATTAATGGGTAACGGTTGCAATTATGTGGCCGTTATTTTAGTTTATAAAAGAAGAGATTATGGCAGATATATCATATTATACAAAAGAAGGTTTACAAAAAATAAAGAATAATCTTCATGAATTAAAGACAAAAGGAAGAAAAGATATTTCAAACCAAATAGCAGAAGCTAGAGATAAAGGCGACTTGAGTGAAAATGCAGAATACGATGCAGCCAAAGATGCACAAGGACACTTGGAAGCAAGAATTGCTATGCTCGAAAATGCGGTTGGAAATGCACGAGAAATTGATGAATCGAATATAGATACTTCGAAAGTAAGTGTGTTATCGAAAGTAAAAATTAAGAATTTAAAAATGGGGGCTATATTTACTTACACCCTTGTGGCCGAAGAGGAAGCGAATCTTAAAGCCAATAAAATTTCGGTAAAATCACCCATAGGTAAAGGACTATTGGGAAAAAAACCAGGCGAAAAAGCTAATATTGAGACCCCTGGTGGAATGATGGTATTTGAAGTACTAGAAATTGGGATATAATGCCTACTATTTTTACCAAAATTATAAATAGAGAAATTCCTGCCTATATTATTGCGGAAGATGAAACCCATATTGCTTTTTTAGACATCAACCCTTTAGTACTAGGCCATACCTTGGTGGTGCCTAAAAAAGAAATTGACTATATCTACGATTTATCGGATAAAGAATTATCTGCTCTTCATTTATTTAGTAAAAAAGTAGCCAAGGCTATTGAAAAAACAGTTGTATGCAACCGAATAGGCATAACTGTTATTGGGTTGGAAGTGCCACACGCACATATTCATTTAATTCCTATTAATACAATGGATGATATGAATTTTAACCGCTCTAAGCTTTCGTTGGCATCAGAAGATGCAAAAATAATGGTGGAAAACATCAAGCAGAACTTATAATTACCTACTCTTTATTATCTAATTTTTGGGCATAAAAAAAGGTATTTGTGTTACTACAAAAATACCCTATATGACATATTGGTTAATTAATGCCCTATAGAGCCTCTTCGGGCATTGCATTGTTTTGCTCTACCTCAACCTGAGAATAAGTAGGACATGTGTATGAGGTACATGATGATGCAAATACCACAATAACGAACGCAAGTACAACTGCTAGTTTTTTCATTTTATAAAGATATATGGATTATATGTTAATATCAAATATTTTTTTTAAATAAACGTATCTTTTTTTTAGCACTCAGTTGATTATTAACCTGACGGACGCATTTTAGGATTATCAAATAAATAAAACGTCATTCCTGCGGAGGCAGGAATCTCTAAATCAATTTTTTTAAAAGATTAAAATCCTAATTAATATTCGCCACTTTAATAACCCGAATTATTCATTAATACTCCCAATCAAAAAATTCTTCCTCTTCTAAAACTAATGTATCCGCAGCTATTTTTTTAGGAGGTTTCCTTAATAACACATTCCCTACCCCTTTAATAAAATTAGTACTTGCCGTTTTTAAGTCATACGTTACTTTATAATCAGTTGTTGTGCCTTTTATTCTAAACGGAAAATACAACTCGCCTGAATCATCTTTTTTTATTTTTCCAAATTTAGAATCATTGTCTTTTTTAGTATTGATTACAGGCACTGATAATCTATAATCTATCTGCTGATCGAGCGTATGGTAGCCTCCAATTCTAATATTTCTTATATTGGTTGCTACATGCATGGTGGCGATAAAAACAGTGTCGTTCGTTATTATTATTTGATTAGTAATATCCCCAAACCTTAGTTCTGCCAAATTCTCGGTTTTATGTTCCAAGTAAGTTGATAGTGACATAATTGGTGCAAAATTATTAAGTTCACCATTTCGAACGTGCAATAAGGCCTCTACATTTAATAAGTTTCTTCTAAATGTGCCATCTGGTCCAAAATACATGTTGGTTTTTACATCTGCATCTAAATTGCCTTTCAAAGATTTTCCTGTAATAAAATTTTGGTTAAAATTATCAAACACATAAAACAAGCTATCCAAATCAATATTTTTTGTTTGGGCATTAGCCCATACATAATAATCTCCATTAAACTGATGCGTTACACTTCCAGATAAGGAAACAGTGCCCCCCATTCCTTTCGTTGAAACTTTGTTGATATTAATAATATTTTCATCTAATGATAAATCTGCTTTAAAGCTAGTTCCTATAAATTTATTAAAATGAAGCGTGTCTAATTTTAGCATAAGGCTTACGCTATAAAAAGGGAATGGGGCTTTATTAGCTGTAGAATCATTGGAAGGGGCTGCTATATTTAAAATTTCATTGAGGTTAACAAAGCTGCTTTCTACATTTAATTTTACATAAAGTCGATTATTATTATTGGATTTTGGCAGCTCCACAAGCCCATTAAAAAGTGCGTTACTTTGACCATACTGTACACTTAAATTAGATATATCTGCCTTGTTTCCTTCAAAATTTATACGTCCATTAAGGTGAGATAAAGCCAATCCAAACGTATTAGGCATCGCCACCTCATTAAAAACCAGGTTGCCCAATACCTGTGTATCGTGTAGTTTTAACTCGTTATTAAGTTTTAATTTAGCCTCCAAATCTACTTTTACACTACCATTTGCCTTATTTTTTTTATCCGATGCCAATGATAACGCCCAACTAGCCTCGACCACTCCCTTTATGCTAAAGCTGATTTCTGGAGTTTTAAAATTTTTAATAACGGCACTCCCTTGCAATTCATGCTCATTTAGTAAGGCACTAAATTTATTAATTCTTAGAATGCCTTTATCTATGAGATGCATGTCATCTAAAATAATGTCTCCCTTAATATTAATGTTTTTAATAGGGTTTATAAAATCAACATGCCGAAGTTCAAATTTTTGCATTTCAAAAGTTGCTTTTAAATTGGGCCAACTGTTATTTTTTAACGTACCAACTATCGTTGTATTAATGTTTATCTCCCCTTTACCTTGAAGAGATTCCACCTTATTTTTCCATTGCTGTGGCAACAGAGTAGTTAAATCGGCAAATAAAAGTTGCTTGCTACTTATATGTATATTTATACCTCTATCATTATCTATTTCAAGGGCTCCTTTTATGCCAAATTTTGCATTTTCTATATAAATTTCACTTTGGGAAATAGCCACTTTATTATTTGCAATGGAGGCAGATATATCTAATTTTATCCGCTTACTAGTGAGCCAAGCTAAATGCTGCATATTGGTTTTAACTACCATTAGCTCAGACGCTAGTTTTAATCGCATTATACCTTTATCAACCCCAAATGCACCAACTAAAGTGTTAACCTTATAGGTATCATTTATTCCTTTTACTTCATCATAAATAGCAATTTCAACATTATGAAGCGTAATGGCATTTATTTCGAGCCTGCCTTTGGTAGATTTTTTTGTGCTATCGTTTATAAATACGTTATAATTCTTCTCTCCTTTATTATTTATGTGGATATAAACTTGGGCATTTTTAATTTGCAATTTCTGAATGGTAACATTATTTTTAATTAGGTCGATAACATTTAAAACGAAATATATATTTTCACTTTTCAGTAGCACTTCATCATTAAATGCAGAGTAAAACACAACTCCTTTAAAATTTATAGAGATATTGGGGAACCCTTTAAAAAGTTTTAGCTCTATTTTATCTACTTCTAGTTTCGATTTAATATTTTTATTTACCTCTGCAACTAAAAGATTAATAATATCAGCCTTATAAAAAACAACAGTTCCTGCCCCTGCTGCTATAAGAATAGCAGCTGTTACTATAATAGAATAGAAAAATTTACGAAGTAGTTTCACTAATTTATTTTACTTTGCAAAAGTATAAAACTTAGTTAAAATTATCGCCTTATTTCTGAATCGTAAATCCTAAAAAAATATTTATGCTAAATTAATATGAACTACTTGTGTATTTAAAAAACTGCACTACATTTGCAGTCTTGTTAAACGAAGGGGTTTAAAACAAGGTATTTTTTACTAAATTTTAGACCCAAACAGGCTTTGTCTCTCCAGTAGTTATTGTGGGAGGCTAAAGAAAATCGGGCTCTTAGCTCAGTTGGTTCAGAGCACCTGCCTTACAAGCAGGGGGTCGTAGGTTCGAATCCTACAGGGCCCACATTGATAAAAAAGCACTTATATCTTAGTTGATGTAAGTGCTTTTTTATTTGTGTGCTATTTGCACGCAAAAAGTCAAGCTGTCTTCGCATATCAACAGAAAAACCATAAACCTAAGTGGTTATTTTTACTACGTTGTTCCTTTTTAGTCAAGCTATTTTAGTACGAGACTGGTTAAATATTGGGTTTTTATTAGTCCGTATAAATCTATCCAAATACCGATTTTTGATTGTTTGAGTTGGGTTATACCATCTCAATGTTAATATGGTATTAATCTTTTGATATTAATTTCTTGGTTCTGCTCTTTTATGGTTTTGGGCAATACTGTAATTGAGGAGCTAGATTTTATTACCTAATGATAGAAATCTTGTAGTTTTCTATTTTTTCTGCCACGTTAACTTCAATAATATAAAGACCGGCAGCAAGCACCTGCCCATTTAAAGTTAGTTGGTTAAGACCTATAATGCCTTCTATTGATTTAATAATGACAGGCTGCCCAGTACGGTTTAGAACTCGAATATTAATATCCGAAATATCTTTTAATAATACATCTATGGTAATTATGCCTTTGCTAGGATTGGGGTAAGGGGCTGAAATTTGAATGCTTCCATTCAGGTTAATGCAATTTCTGTCCAGCTCATGAGCGTTCTCGTTGATTAATTTAACACATAATGTACGTACGTTGTTGTTTGCTGCTAAGGCAAAAGATGCTTGGTAATTTATAGTATTGCCTGCATAAATAATGGTATGGATTGGCTCAATTATTTCCGCCCCATAATCAGCCCTAAATACTAGGTTTGATGATTGGTTGATTAATGTAGATCCTGAATTATGCAGTGTGATAATAAAGTTAGTTTTGCTTCCATTCGCTATTGGTGTAATGGCTATAATTTCTGCACTTGAGTTAGGTTCAACTATTTCTAGTTGTTGGGTAAACTCATTATAGCAGTTGGGGGTTGAAAATGTTTGAAGTGTAACGGTGTAGTTACCCACTTTAGTGTAAGTAAAGGTTGGGTTTGGCTCTGTACTTACCGTGTTGTTTTCATCTCCAAATTGCCATAAATAGGTGCTTCCTCCTGCTGATTCATTTGTAAAATTGGCATGAAATGGCGCTGCACCCAAATTGGAATTTATAGTAAAATTAGCCAATGGAGAACCCATAAGGCTAACCGTTTTTGTGGTGGTTTCTTCGCAGCCCGATTGGGTAATAATGGAGAGGGTAATATTATAATTAGTGGGGGTAAGCATTGTAACAGCTGCCGAGTCGGTTGAAAAAACGATGCCATCTACCCGCCATTCTCGTGCTAAAACATCATTATCTGTTTGGTCTGTTAGGTCGTAAAAGGTAGTGCTTGCATTTATGCAGTTTTCGGTATAATCAAATTGAACGGTGGGAGGAACTTCTACCAGCACATCTTGAATGGTAGTTTGGGTGCAGTTATTATTAAGTAAGGTGGTAAGCTGTACCGCATACGTGCCAGAGGAGGTAAAAGTGTAAGTAGGGTGTTGGTTTGTTAACAGTGCGCCATCTATAAGCCACGACCATCCTAAAATAGGAATGCCAAATGTATTGGTTAAATCTGTAAAAGTGGTGGCTTCTCCTTCGCAGGCATTATTCCATTCAAAATCTGTTTGTGGCCCTTGGGCTATGGAAACAGCAGATTGACTAGTTGCAGCGCAACCAAACTGCGAAAATGCGGTTAATTCCACCACAAAATTGCCTGTTTGATTATAGGTATGTGTTGGGTGTTGCTCTGTAGAGGTCGTTCCATCGCCAAAATTCCA
>CAZGDC010000152.1:0-5972 GCA_964524405.1 uncultured Roseivirgaceae bacterium | reverse complement strand
TCAAGGGCAATATCGTAAAAAAGATTTCCTTCTAAAAAGGCAGATATTGGTAAGTCAAAATAAGAATACTCTAATCCTACATGAAATTCTGGCCCCATATAGTCCCATTGCTTGGTGGTTGATCCAAATTCTGATACCCCATTTCCAATATCTTTATTATGCCCATATAAAACTTCGGCAAATCGCATTTGCCAACCGATACCTGCATACATATCTAGCCCTTTTAAAAAGGCAGGCCCTTCTTGGTAAAAGCTTATTTTTCCACTAAAAAAAACGTCCTTTTTTACTTCATGATTCAAATAGACCAAAGAGTCGGCTGCTGGAGAGGTTTCATATAATTGCCGATACCGGTCTTTGTATAAAGCAGAAGCGGCTATGCCTCCATCAATCGAAAAAGCCAAGAATTTGGTAACATATAGTTTATAAGTAAGCGCAAATGGATCTCCTGCTCTAAAGCCAATGCCTTGGTAAGGATACTCACTTGGCTGAAAGATGGGACATATCACAGCCATCTTTTTATTCATTTTAAACTTTAAAGGCTTTTTTGGATTTCCATAACGTTGCGTAAGACTCCCTTTCGCCTTTTGTGCAAAAGAAAATGAAAAACTCAAACAAAAAGCCACTAATAGAATTGATTTCAATCTACCCATTCTCGCAAATATACGGTTAAATTTTTATAGGAATATTTTACTATAAAATTAAACAACTGCTTTGTATTGTATGTTATAAAGTTGTGCATAAAAACCATTTTTTTCTATTAAACTTTCGTGTGTCCCTATTTCCTTTATTTCGCCCTTATCTAGCACAATAATTTTAGTTGCATTTTTAATAGTGGAAAGCCTGTGCGCAATGATGATAGATGTTCTACCTGCCATCATTCTAGAGATGGCATGCTGTATCATTTCTTCTGTTTCAGAGTCGATGGAAGAAGTAGCTTCATCGAGTATCAAAATTTTAGGGTTATAGACCATTGCTCTAACAAATGAAATAAGTTGCCGCTGCCCAACACTTAACCCCATGCCTCTTTCAAGCACATTATAATGTAAGCCTCCGGGCAATTTATTAATAAATTTACTTGCTCCTACCAACTCGGCTGCTTCTAATATATTAGCTTCCGTTAAATCCTTATTGCCTAGTGAGATATTATTAAGTATTGAATCAGAAAATAAAAATACATCTTGTAAAACAACGCCAATTTGTTTACGCAAATAGGCCAGTTTAAATTCTTTTAAAGGATGGTTATCCAAAAGGAGTTCTCCTTTATTTATTTCATAAAGCCGGCTTAATAAATTTATTATGGAAGACTTTCCAGCTCCTGTAGCGCCTACTATTGCAATGGTTTGTCCTGGTTCAACTTGTAAAGAAATATTTTTAAGCACGTAATTTTCATCTTCGTAAGCAAACCAAACCTTTTTAAACTCAATTTTTCCTTTAAAATATTTAGGGGCATGTGTTCCATCATCTACTACAAAATCTTTACTATCCAGTAAGTTTAAAATTCGAGAAGTGCTAACAATACCAAGTTGTAATGTATTAAATCGATCCGCAATTTGCCGAACGGGTCTAAAAAACAACTGAATATACATAATAAATGCAATGAGCATACCTATAGAGACTCCGGTTAACTCTTCATGAAGAGCAGCGGAAGCTCCATACCAAATTAATAAACCAATACCCGATGCGCTTATAATTTCTGCTACTGGAAAATAAATGGAGTAATATAAAACCGATTTGACATTAGCTTTTTTGTGTTCTTTATTTATTTTATTAAATTTTTTCAACTCTGCCTCTTCACTATTAAATATTTGCACAATACTCATTCCTGTTACGTGCTCTTGTACAAACGTATTTAAGTTAGCCACCGCATTTCTAACTTGATTAAAAGAAACTTTTATTTTTTCTTTAAAAATATACGTGGCAAAAAGCATAAGAGGAAATGTAATTAAGCTAACTAAAGCCATTCGCCAATCGGCATAAAGCATAAACCCAATAATAAAAACTAATTGCAATAAGTCTCCTATAATGGCTGCTAACCCTTGGCTAAATACATCTGAAAGGGTTTCGATGTCAGATATAACTCTTGTAACCAGTCGCCCAATGGGGGTTTTATCAAAAAAACTTAATTTAAGATTAATGAGATGTTCATACAGTTTAACACGAATATCTTTAATTATGTATTGCCCTATCCAACCCGATAAATACGTGTGTAAATATTGAATAATGGCCTGAAAAACCAATAAGCCCAATAATAAAAATATCATTTTCTGCAAGCCTTGATAATCTCCGTTAGCAACTTCGTTATCAAGCGTTATTTGAATAATATAAGGCCTTAAAGGCACAATAATGGCCATTAATAAGGTTAGAGCAATAAGGAATAAGAATTGTAATTTATAAGGCTTTATAAATTGCATCAGTCTCCTAAGTACACTCCAGTCAACTACTTTACCTGTTACTTTTTCTTTTTTACTCACAAATACGAACCATTAAATAAAGGGTATTCAACCTTGCAAAGATAAAGCCCCTGTGGGGGCACTGATCTTCCTGCCTTGCTTCTGTCTTTTTTTTCTATAATAGATTTAACCTCTTTGGGTTCGATCTTACCCTCTCCTATATCAAGTAATGTGCCCACAATGGCACGAACCATACTTCTTAAAAAACGATTAGCAGAAATATAAAATATAGCATGCTCTCCATTTATTAACCACTCGGCTTTTGTAATAGTACAAATAAAGTTATTTACCTCTGTTTTTACTTTGCTAAACGATTCAAAATCTTGTTCGCCAAGCAAATAACGGGCAGCCTCGTTCATCGCCCTAAAATTAAGAGTATTTCGATGATAATAATATTCATTTTCACCAAAAGGGATTTTCTTTAAACGAAGATGATATTCATAGCTTCTACTCGTGGCATTAAACCGAGCGTGTGCATTAGAAGGTACAACGTTTATTTTATTTACTACAATATCGTTATTTAAAATTCCATTGAGCCGATGGTGTAAATCTTCGATATCAATAGTGTCAGTAACATCTACATGAAATACCTGTTGTTTCGCATGCACCCCCGCATCTGTACGCCCACTACCAATAATACTAAGGGTTTTGTCTTTAATTAATGTTTGCAAAGAGGTAGTAATTTCTTGTTGAACACTTAACGCATTTTTTTGAAATTGCCACCCATGATAATGGGTGCCTTTGTACGATATGTAAACGAATAAGCGCATAAAATCGTATTTTAAGCTAAGTTTTCATAAATAATCGCAGCACCTTGCCCTACACCAATGCACATGGTAGCAAGACCATATTTAGCTCCTCTCCGTTTCATTTCGTGCAATAAGGTAGCTGTAATTCTAGTTCCGCTTGCGCCTAAGGGGTGCCCTATAGCAATAGAGCCTCCATTTACATTTACTTTTTGAGGATCGAGGTTAAGTTCTTGCATGCAAGCAATTGATTGCGAGGCAAATGCTTCGTTTAACTCGATTAAATCTATATCGTTTATGGATAAGCCTGCACGTTTTAATGCTTTTTTCGTAGCAGGCACCGGGCCAATGCCCATAATATCTGGGCTTACCCCTGCCACCGCAAAAGAAACTACGCGTGCCATTGGTGTGAGGCTATACTTTTTAAGAGTTGCCTCGCCTATAAGTAAAGAAGCGGCCGACCCATCATTAATACCCGAAGAATTACCTGCCGTTACAGAACCCACTTCTTTAAAAGCAGGCTTTAGCAAAGCAAGTTTCTCTAACGAAGTTAACCGAGGGTGCTCGTCTTTTGAAAACGTAATTGCAGCCCCTTTTCGTTGAGGAATGTCAATTGGAATAATCTCTTCTTTAAATTTTTTGGCCGTATGGGCTGCTTCGTATTTTAATTGGGAGTTATGCGCAAATTCATCTTGAGCCTCTCGCGAAATATTCCATTTTAGTGCCACATTTTCAGCTGTTTCGCCCATACTGTAAGGGTAGTATAATTCAGCCATTTTTTTATTAATAAACCGCCACCCAATAGTAGTATCGTAGCTTTCTACCTGTCGGCTGTAAGCCGATGCCGCTTTAGCGGTAACAAATGGAGCCCTGCTCATACTTTCAACACCCCCTGCAATATAGGCATTTCCTTCATTAAGCATTAATGCACGTGAGGCATCCATTATTGATTGTAAACCAGAGGCGCACAGCCGATTAACCGTTATCCCTGCCACTTCAATAGGTAAGCCTGCTAATAAAGCTGCCATTCGAGCTACGTTTCTGTTGTCTTCACCTGCTTGGTTGGCTGCCCCCAAAATCACATCTTCTAATTGGCTAAGTGGTAAGCTCTTATTGCGTGCCATCAATTGTTTAATGCTATGAGCTGCTAAATCATCGGGTCGTACAGCAGCCAATGCGCTTCCAAATTTACCAACAGGCGTACGTAAAATATCTACAATGTAGGCTGTTCCCATTTCAAATGTTATTTATATCTTTGCTAACTATATACTATAGTTTCAAAGATGATACAAAGAATTCAAACAATCTTCCTTTTTTTAGTAGTACTACTACTTATAAGCTTTAATTTTTTGCCTTATTGGCAAAGCAGTGCTGGGGATTTAAGCCTTTTAACATACGCATATCAATTTACACAAGGCGATAATATTACCCTTAAATTTGGGCTGTATTCGGCTGTGGCTGTGCTAGCTGGCGTAGGAGCACTTATTGCTTTAGTGCAAATATTTATGTTTAAAAACAGAGTACTACAAATGATGATGAGTGTAATTAACTCGTTTATAATGATGATGACCATTGGGTTAATGGCCTATTTTATTTGGGAACTACAAAAAACGATTCCTGGTAAATTTGAACCTGGAGCCTTTATGCTTGCAATGGCCATGTTTATGAATATACTTGCCCGAAGGTTTATTCAAAAGGATGAAAACTTAGTAAGAAGTGCTGATAGGCTAAGGTAAAAGTCTATTAATCTGCATCCAACGTAAAGGCAATAACCTAACATCCTAAAGTTAATATGTTGCTATTCGCATTTAGTATATATAAGTATTCATTTTTATTTTCATAAAATTGAAACCCTATGAAATTTTGCACGTATTTTAGAAGCATGTGGCGATACATTTTTTTCTTGGGGTTGGTATGTGTGGTTGGCACTTCAAGTGCCCAAATTCAAAAGCATTTTAAAATAGAGCGTAGTAACAGACATAAATCTGTAACACTTAACTACGCTTCATGCTCTGGTGTATGCTATATAAGTTCAGGCGAATCGGATGAGCCAATTACTGTATATTCTGACAGAGATATTGATGAGTTCAATCATACCTTTAATAAGATAACCTATAACAATAATTTAGAAATTAACTTAAATCTTGAATCCAAAAACAAACAAACATTTAGCCAGTCAATCTCAAATAAGGTTTTTAGCACGAACAGGCTAGAGGATAATCTTTGGAAAGTGTATTTGGCTGAAGACTTGCCTTACGACTTAAACTTTGTGTTTGGAGTTGGTTCAGCATTCATCGATTTATCTGGATTAAATATAAATAATTTTAGTGTTCGCACGGGGAGTGCAGATGTAAACATTGGTTACTTAACCCATATACCTAACCCAGTGGTAATGGATTCGTTTAATATTAAAGTTGATTTGGGTAATGTAATCGTTCGTAAATTATACCTGTCACGAGCCAAACACATTTATGCAGAGGTTGGCTTTGGATCTATGCAATTAGACCTTGCCGAGCCACCAACAGTGCCAAGTAATGTGTACGCTAGTGTAGGAGCAGGAACTTTAGAAATACTCATACCGAAAAACGATTGCTCCATAATTGTAAAAATCAAAGACTCTATGCTTTGTAATGTTCAGCTAACTAAATCTTTTAAACTGATTAGTGAAAATGTGTATGTGAACGAAGCGTATGATGAAAGTGCAGTTAATCAACTAGCTTTTGAGATTGATGTTTCTTTTGGCAATATTATTATTAAGGAAAAGAAGTAAGGGTTT
>CAZGDC010000151.1:0-6067 GCA_964524405.1 uncultured Roseivirgaceae bacterium | reverse complement strand
ATTTTAGTTCTCAGCTTTCTTTAAATTGAATCTCGCAATTATACTTATCTAATTCTTCCATCTTACCAGAAAAGTCAAAATGAGATTTGTTCTCATTCATTTTTTTATGGTGGTAATCTTTTAATTCTTTCCGTAAAATAGACTCTGCAAATCTTCGTACATCTTGCCGAGATGTTAATAATAAAGGGGGCACCTTAGCTGTGTTATCGTCATCGTCTTTGGCTACCATCGTAAAATAAGAAGTGTTGGTATGCTTTACTATTTTACGTTTTACATTTTCTGCAGTAACTTTTATACCCACTACCAACGAAGTATTGCCTACATAGTTAACGCGAGCCATCAGTGACACTAAATCACCCACTTCTACGGGTTGTAAAAAGTTAACCGTATCAACCGAAACGGTAACACAGTAATTGCCTGCATGTTTGGTGGCACAAGCATAGGCCACTTTATCCATTAAAGAAAGCAGCATACCTCCATGAATTTTGCCCCCGAAATTGGCATAGGAGGGTATCATTAATTCGGTTATAGTGGTGTCAGAATCTTGGGGTCTTCGAGCGTGCATAAAGTATTAGCCTAAAATTTTAAAATAGCCAATTTACCTGTTTTATTTTTAAAAATTACTTTTAAGGCGATAATAAAATTTTGCGCAATGTGCTTCAAACTATTCAGGCTGTTCAGAGCCATCATCAAGCCTATACTTTTTTATAGATTCGCCTTGCTGTATTATAATTAGACCTAAATCGTATTGCATTTTAGCGTTAACTGCTGGCAATAAGTCAACCGTTTTATGCCAATTTATACCCAATTTATTGGTAAAATAAATTAATTCGTGTTTAGTACCATTATCTATTAAATACACCCAGCTTCCAGCATTGGCCTCAACTGATTGAATTGATAGAGTATCAACATCATTAATCTTATACGATTTTAACTCAAATAAATACAGGCTATCAATCATTCTTGAAGAAGGCACAACAGCCAAGAAAAATATATCTGACTCCTCTTTTTTTGTAAGCCCAACCACTTTAATTTTTCTGTTTGCAAGGCTATCTGTATATAATGTTTGATAGATATTATTATTAGGTTCCGTACTTAAAGAAACACTATCCTCTCCATAATATCCCCAACTATCTGCAAGCGTTAATGTTACTTTTAGCGCATCAATGGCAGACGATTGGTTTGCTATAATAGTTTCTTGCGCAACTATATAAGCAAGCAGCCCTTCTTTTGATTGGTATTGCTCTGTTATAAATGCAGTATACCTGATACTCGACAAACTGCTATTATAAGCACTTAATAGCTCATACAAGGCCTTTACATCTGTCATTTCTTTTTGCACATTTTGGATAATGTTTAGTTGCAAGCCAACATCCAAGGTGTCTTTATAGTTTTTATGCCAATCTATTAAAGCTGTATTTAAACTTAATTGCCCAATTTTATACTTAAATAAATAATAAGGAAGCGATTTTGAATCAATAGACTCTATTTCTTTAATAGAAGAACCTGTTATTTTTTCAGCAATTTGATTACTTAAATCTACTGAATCTTGTTTAATTTTTGCACTCATTGAATCTAACGATAAATCAAACCGAATAAGATTATTTTGAACATTCGTATTCGATTTAATATGCGCTAATTGAGCGGTAGCCCATTCCGAAAAATTATAATACTCCACGTTGATTACACCAAAATCAGGTGTAGTAAGTGCCTCATCAGAAAATGTTTTAATCGTAAGGGTGTTAATTATAATTTCGTCTTTTTTAGCATCGAATTTCTTTTTTAGAGCAGCATAATTATTAAAATTAACTACGGCAGAATCATAGGCAGTAGTGAGTGTGCTAATAGCGACTAATGTCGAATCATTAGCTGCCAATGAAAGGCTTAGCTCATCTTTATAATCGGTTTTTAATTGTGCATACTTTAATCTTGCTTGCTCATAAAACGTGATTGATTTGTCATATAATATCGTAAGCAATTTTATGGTATTTTTTTTGGTTTTAAGTGCAGCCTTCCTATCCTCCATATCGAGCTGAACATCACTTAAAATAATTTCAAACTTGCCTGTTCGTAAGTTTCTCCTCTTAAATTTTATATAATAATTATCGTTCTTTTTTAATTCTTTCTCATTTATTAGTGCGTATGCCTTATCAAAATATAAAATTGCAGAGTCGGCTCTTGCAAGTATCAAATCCGATTCTTTATATGCGTCAAGCGTATTGATTTTAAACGCTAGCATTACACCCATTTGATAATTAGCATTGGGATGATTAGGGTTTTCCGCTAAAAATTTAGTTAAAAAGCTAGTGCCATCCTTATAGTTTTTAGCATTAAGGAGCACGTATAAATCTTTGTATTTAATTTTTTGCGCATGAACATAATATCCAACGCCCATAAGTAACATAAATAGAGTAAGCCGCTTCATAGTTTTTTAAATTTATTATTATAGTTTTTAGTTGTGCCAATTCAATTTTTATGATTTCGAGTAGCAGCACTTAAATAAGAAAACCTATTAGGTATAAGTACCTGGTTTTATTGCCGTTACAAAAATATTCGCCTATTTTGTAACGGTTCAGCCAAGGTTGTGTATTACTTCCCAAATTTCCCTTTTAGCATAGCAAGTTTTTCGTTCATTTTTTCTTTTTCATTTTTTATTTCCTCTTTTTTTACCACTTTTTTAGTGCTTTTTTGTCGTTTTACAAACGGATCTGCTTTCATAGATAAAGCAATTCTTTTCCTTTCCAAGTCAACTTCCAATACCGTTACTTGCACTTTTTGCTGCACATTAACCACTTCCGCAGGGCTACTTACAAACTTATCCGCCAAATGGCTTACATGTACTAACCCATCTTGGTGCACACCAATATCAACAAACGCACCAAAGTTGGTAATGTTTGTAATAATACCGGGCAGGGTCATGCCTAATTTCAAATCCGACATAGACTCAACTCCCTCTGCAAACGAAAACGCCTCAAAGGTGCTTCGTGGATCTAACCCTGGCTTATTTAGTTCGGTAATAATATCTTTAAGTGTGGGTAAACCAATGGCATCTGTTTTGTAATTATCGAGCTTAATTGCTTGTAATAATACCTTATTATTCATTAATTTCTCTACCGAGCAACCTGTATCTGCTGCCATTTTTTTTACAATTGAATACGCTTCTGGGTGCACTGCGCTTCGATCTAATGGATTTTTAGAGGCTCGTACTCTTAAAAATCCCACAGATTGCTCATACGCTTTATCGCCAAATCGAGCTACTTTTTTTAAAGTGCTTCTGGAGGTAAAAGCGCCATGTTCGTTTCTATAATTAACAATATTGGTGGCCAATTGAGGCCCCACCCCCGACACAAACGATAGTAACTCACTGCTTGCTGTGTTTAGCTCTACCCCTACCGAATTTACACAACTCATAACCACATCATCCAAGCCTTTTTTTAGCAAATATTGATCTACATCATGCTGGTATTGCCCTACACCAATGGATTTGGGATCTAGCTTTACCAACTCGGCCAAGGGATCCATTAGCCTACGGCCAATAGAAACCGACCCTCTAACGGTTACATCTTTATCCGGAAATTCTTTACGAGCAACTGCCGATGCCGAATAAATAGAAGCTCCACTTTCGCTTACCATTATAATGGCAATTGAAGACGGAAGCCCCAAACTATTTACAAATGTTTCTGTTTCTCGGCTTGCCGTACCATTACCAATAGCAATAGCTTCAATCGCATATTTTTTGCAATTTTCTTTAATAACTTCAGCGGCAGCCCTTGTTTGGTTTTGAGGGGCATTTGGGTAAATAGTTGCATTATATGTTAATTGCCCTTGGGCATCTAAACATACAAGCTTGCAGCCTGTTCTAAAGCCTGGATCAATGGCCATTACTGGTTTTTGACCTAACGGAGCAGACAGTAATAACTGATGCAAATTTTCGGAAAATACCTGAATAGATTTTTCATCAGCAGCTAATTTAGAATGCACACGAGCCTCTGTTTCCATCGATGGCTTTAGCAGCCTTTTATAAGCATCTTTAATGGCTATGGCAACTTGATGCGTACTAGAAGTATTCCCTTCTTTTAAATGAATACGATTAATAATAGCAAGCGCATCTTCTTCGTCAGGCTTAATATCTAAGCTTAAAAAGCCTTCGGCTTCGCCCCTTCGCATAGCTAATAAACGATGCGATGGTACTTTTGCCAATGATTCGCTCCAATCGAAATAATCTCTATATTTGGCGGCAGCAGCTTCTTTTCCCGCAAATACTTTAGCTGTAACTACACCTTTTTTTAGAAATAAACTACGGAGACTTTTTCGAACATTGGCATCTTCATTCATTACTTCTGCCATAATATCTCTAGCACCTTGCAAGGCTTCTTCTACGCTACTCACTTGCTTCTCTTTATTAATATAGGCCAATGCCCACTCCTCTACATTGCCCGTATTTTGAGCCCGTATTTTTATGGCCAAAGGCTCAAGCCCTTTGCTTCGAGCAATGGTAGCTTTGGTTTTTCGTTTTGGCTTATAAGGCAAATAAATATCTTCCAACTCCGACATGGATTGCGCTTGATTAATGTTAAGTTCAAGTGCATCGGTTAATTTTTCTTGCTCTTCAATAGATTTTAAAATGGCGATTCTTCGCTTGTCCAATTCACGAAGTTGTCCAATGCGGTCGCGAATGGAAGCAATTTGCACTTCATCTAGGCTGCCAGTAGCTTCTTTTCGATAGCGGGCAATAAAGGGTAAAGTTGCGCCACCATCAAGTAATTCAACGGTTGATTTTACTTGATTTTTTTGTACTGATAACTCAGTTGCAATAAGGGAATAATAGGATTCGTTCATAACTAATTAAATGGAGGGCAAATCTATAATTCCATTGGTCAAGGAAAAAACATTAACCTGCATTATTCACCATAAATAATGTAGGTTAAATACATGTTTTCTATTTCAATAAGATAATAATTTAAGGTACAGTAGTAACTTTTTATACCCATTGCCGTTATTTTTGTAACCAATGCAACAAAAAAAATACCATGATTAAATTAAAAATTAAAAAAGAATTGAAAGAGTGGGGCATTTTTGCAGCTATTTTACTTACCCTATATTTTACAGGATTACATACTGAAGTGGCTGCTTTTGCACAAAGAGCTGTGCTGGCTACTGGTATAGCAAACCCAGATACAGACCCACTAAAAGATAAGGAAAAAGCAGCTTATGATTTTACCTTAACAGGCATGGATGGCAGTACCTTAGATTTTAACGAGCTAAAAGGAAAAGTTATATTTATAAATATGTGGGCTACTTGGTGTGCTCCTTGTATTGCCGAAATGCCAAGCATAGAATCTTTATACCATAATTATAAAGATAATCCATCGGTTGTTTTTGCTATAATTTCGTTTGATAAAGATCCTAATAAAGCCATAAATTTTATAGATAGAAAAGGGTTTGATATGCCTATTTATTTTCCTAATGCTTCTCAAATCCCAAAAGTATATGAGTCAAGAGGCATTCCTACCACCTTTGTGATTAATAAGGCAGGATTTATTTCGTACAAAAAAGTTGGAATGGCCAGCTATGATTCTCAATCATTTTTTAAGATGATGGATGGTTTGATTACTGAGTAGCTCCCATTTGTTATTAAGGGTCGAAGGCCTTAATAACCGAATGAAGAATAGGGTGTTAAGGTCTTCGACCCTTAATAACAAATGAAAAAATGGGGCATCCAAAGTTCGTTTGCTAATGGATACCCCTTAACCAAGTATTATCTATAATTGTTAAAAAGCATACACCGCAGCAAATGTTATTTGTGATGCATTGGTGGCTGCATTATTATTTTTATTAATAAAACCCAAATCACTAGAAGAATCAAGCCTTAGCTCTGGAATAAATGTAAGCCCTCCCATTTTAAAATTACCCGTTATGGTAGTAGAAAACACATCTCCTGCTGCTTGTGTAATTGAACCAGACTCATCCTTTCCTTCTTTTACAGTAAAATATTCGGTTCGTAACCCAAAAGAAAAAACATCATTTATGGCATACTGAGGGTATAAAGCCAAGCCATTATAACCAC
>CAZGDC010000150.1:0-6090 GCA_964524405.1 uncultured Roseivirgaceae bacterium | reverse complement strand
GGCTGCAAAGCTAGAAGTAGTCTTTTTTAAAATCTATTATTAGTAAATAAATTTTTAGGGTAAACATTAATTAAATAGTTTAGCGATGCAATATAAATATTTATATATTTCGGCCGTTTAATACCGCATATCATATATATTTGATTGTATTTTTTAATCAATTAAAATCAACTAAAATGATAAAAAACAATTTCAAAACAATTTCAATCTAACATTTTATTGAAATTTTTAGTGGCAACTACTTTTATTTTAGTAGCCAATGCTTGTAATCCAATAATGGAAAATGCAGAAAGCACAAAATTGCAACTTGTGTATGAGCTAAATAATATTAATTTAGAGGCTAACACAGAATCTCTTACTAGCCTTATACTAAATCCTGCGGATAAAGACGATGAAAAAATATCTTACCAGTTATATAATTTAAGCCTCGCCATTTTGCCGCTTATTAAAGACCCTGTTTTTACTAAAAATGCAATAAAGCTAGCTAGAAAAAACAAAAACCAAACGGTTAGCATAAGCGATTTAGCCGAACTAGACCCCAACGTAAAAATGCTTATTAATAATGCACTTAAAAGCAGCAATACAAGCATTTATGAGTTAAGTAAAAACATGACTTATGATAATGGGGAGTCTATTGACCAGTATATTCCTTCTATATTTATACCTAATCTTTCTATTTTAGACGAAAATTTACAACCAATACTTTCGCCCAATATAGAGGCTGATAGTGATAAAAACCCTGCGCTTGAAGACAAAATAGTGGCTTGGTATTACACAGCAGATGGAGACAAAAAGGAGATTTTAATAAGTGAGGAGGAATCGTTAAAAACACTGAATCCTCTTTTTATTCTTGATGACGCAAGCGATTTTTCAAATCAACCTTCAACGGCAACTCTTTCTTCCGTTACTTCAGAATCTACATCAGCTAAAGTACAAGCAGATGTATTTGAATCAAACCAATATCGCATAAACCATAGATACGAAAGAAGGGGGAAATCAGATTTTACAGTTATGGCCTATCGTATTGATCCAAATGGGGTTATTCATTGGATTCATCATTCAAGTGGGCGTAAAATATTGCATAGGGTAAAAAAGAAAGATATTGGCAAAGATTTATCAGGGTGGCATTTTTTCTCTAATAAGGACACTCCTTATAGCACCAATTACTATGTTTATAATACGTTTGAGCGAGATTGGTACAGTTCCCCAAAACCTCTTGGTAGTTTTTCGGCCAATGGAGTCACTTTATATTTAGAAGGAAGAAGAAGGTATGATGGTGAGTGGTATGCTTTCCCGCCTAATAGCTTACAAAGAGCTAACTTACAAGGTGTGCACAATAGTGGTTCAAATGGTCTTAATATTTACAGTAATCATAAAGGTTATTTAAGGGTTTATAAATAAACTAATTTACAGCCAATGGATACTATTATCTCATTGGCTGTAATAAAACTATGAAAACTATGAAAACTATGAAAACCAATTTATTTCTTTTTATTTTTTTTGCCATAGGCACATTTCCTGTATTGGCTCAAACCGATCTTACGCTTGCTTTTAATGATGTTTATATCGGGCGTAATATATCTGCCACGGCTACCTACCAAATTAAAAAGCATCGCATTTTAGCAGGTATAAAATACGGTATTAATAGTTTTGAGCACGATAATCAAAACAACATGTTTAAAAACCGTTTTTTTGCCACCAATTTTTTGGAGCATTGGGGGCTAGTGGTGGGGTATCAGCGTTCTATTAACGTAAATAAACCTAATTTTGAACTTTTTTGGTTTTATGAGTTTCAGTTTACAAATTCTCACGTAAGAATTGATCATAATGCAGCATGGAAAGCTAACGCTGCAGGAGATTTAATATGGCATGACAGAAACGAAGCTTTTTATGGCCCTACCATTGCTTTGGAAAACAACATAGGCATTGGTATGAATATACAATTGAGCGATCGCTTTTTTTTAACACAAAAAGCAGGTTTTGGAGGGGTAAACTACCGAAATATACAGGAGCGATTTATGTTTAGAAATAGTCTGTGGGATTTTAGCTATTTACTTAGCATTGGCATTACGTATAGGCTAAAAGAAAAGAAATAGGGATAGTTTTGTAGGGTGCGATTTTAAATCGCACCCTACAAAAATTAAACTACCCCGATGGGGTATTAGTTGGAGTTTGGGTTGCAAACAATATTGTTTCCAACCCAAAGGGTCGGGAAATTAAACCAAATGGGCTATCGCCCTGCGATTAAATCTTACCCTCCACCATATTCAAAATCTCATTCTCTAAGTCGTAAGCTTGTTGAGCAAACGCTTCGCCCTTAGCAACAAGTTTGTTGGCAAAAGGTTTATCCTCTAACTCGCCTGCATTAATTTTAACATTAAGCAATGCCCCACGTACGGCAGTTCGGGCACAAAGTGCTCCTACTCCTGCATCTGTAACCGAATTAGGGTTGCCAATATCAGCCATTGCTTTCATTACTTCCATTGATTTATAAGCAATTTCTACTACCTTCAAGGGCACTTCAGTGGCATATTTGGTGGCATCTTCAATGGCTTGTTTTCGAGCTGTTTTTTCTTCCTCGCTGCCTTTAGGCAAACCAAAGGCATCCATAATTTTATTAAAAGCATTGGTATCTTCATCTACCAAGGCTAGCAGTTGCTTTTGGTAAGCCATGCCTTTTTCAGCCCAATTGCTAAACACTTCCCAACGGTTATCCCACCCTCGCTTATGTGCCGATAAGTTGGCCACCATAGTGCCCAAAGACACCCCCAAAACGCCTACATAGGCAGCAATTGACCCACCACCAGGGGCAGGCGATTCTGAAGCAGTTTCATCGGCAAAGGCTTTTAAATCCATGCCAATAAGTTTTGGCGTGCTGTCTTCAATTAGGTATTCAATAATTCGTTCTCGTGGGTTAAATGGTTTTAAGTCATCAAGCCCCATTGATTTGATGGCTATCTTTATTAGCTCTTCATCTGAAATTCCTACCGAGCGATTTTGCTTACGCAAAAAGTGCTTGCCTGCATCAAGCATTGCTTGTAAAGGCACAAGCCCAACAAGCTCAGAACCCGTTACCCTTATGCCACGGTCTTGTGCTTTTTTAAGAGCTTCGTCAAATGCAATATGCATGGGGGTAATGCTAATATTGGTAAGGTTTAAGCTAAGTTGTGCAATGCCGTATTCCTCGATGTACCAACCAATTCCTTTTACCGCTTTTAGGGTGCCAGGGATGCTAATGGGCTCTCCATTGGTATCTTTTGCAATTTTACCCGTAAGGCTACCGCCCTCTCTTTTTACTCTTCCCCTCTCTCTAATATCAAAAGCAATGGCATTGGCTCTTCGGGCCGAAGTGGTATTTAAGTTTACATTATAGGCCACCAAAAAATCACGTGCACTAATAGCGGTTACGCCACTCGTCTTTGCTTTTACATATTCGGCAGGCCCAAAATCAGGAGTCCAATGAGCGTTTGATAGTTTATCGGCTAGGCCTTCGTACTCACCCGCACGGCAATTGGCTAAGTTTTTGCGTTCTTCGGTTGCCGCAGCATTTTCGTAAAAATAACCCGGTATGCCTAATTCTTCGCCCACACGTTTGCCTAGCTTATGGGCATAGGTTACCGTTTGCTCCATACTAATATTGGCAATGGGCACTAGTGGGCATACATCGGTAGCACCAAAACGAGGGTGCTCGCCCGTATGTTTGCTCATATCTATAAGCTCAGAGGCTTTTTTAATTAATAGAAAAGCGGCTTCGATAACTGGCTCGGGCTCGCCCACAAAGGTAATTACTGTGCGGTTGGTGGCTTTACCAGGATCAACATCCAATAGTTTTACCCCTTCCACGGTTTCAACCACATCGGTTATGGCTTTAATTTTTTGCTCATCACGCCCTTCACTAATATTAGGCACACATTCTATTAATTGCTTGCTCATAATTATTTAAATTTAGAAGCACAAAAATAGCAAAGACTTAGTTAGAGTTTTTAATAGTTTCTCCGAAATGCGTATTTTAGCTACTTTTAAAACCTATAGCTTATGTATAAATTATTTTTTCTCCTTTTTCTTTTTATTTCCTCCTCTCTTTTGGCACAAGAAGAGTTTTTGCCACGAACTATTAACCACACCTCTAAAAACAACATTATCCCTGCAATTAGCGGTAATGGTAAGTCGATGATATACCTAACCGATTACTCCAATACGGGTGAAATGGTAATGGAGCGAACCGAATATAAAGCAGGCAGATGGCAAACTCCTAAAGAAATTACGGCACTTAATCCAATGAGGTTAAATAATACTGGAGGCTATTTTTTAGATAATACAGGAGAATCCATCTGGTTTTCTTCTCGTAAACCCGATGGGTTGGGGGGGTATGATATTTGGGTTACAAAGAAAGGAAGCTCCAGTTGGGGAAGAGCCAAAAATCCTGGTAAGCCTCTTAATACTAATATGGATGAAGGCGACCCTTCGATTAGCCCAGATAATCAAAAAATATACTTTATGCGCTGCAGTAAAATTGGTGTAAAAACGGCTAAGGACTGCCAAATTTATGTGAGTGAAAAAAATAAGAGCCGAGGATTTCCTTGGAAAGAAAGCATTAAACTGCCAGCACATCTTAATGTAGGTAATACCTTATCTCCACGAATACTAAGTGATAATAAAACGTTGGTTTTTGCCTCCGATAGGCCAGGAGGGAAAGGCGGCTTAGACCTGTGGATGTCAACCTTAGAGGGAGATGAGTGGAGCACACCTATAAATGTTGATTTTGCTAATACAGCCGAAGATGACCAATATATGACGATGTCGTTAAGGACAGACTATACCTACTTAACTAGAACAAACGAAGCGGGATTTAAAGGTATTGTAAAAGCCAAAGTGCCTGAAAATTTTAGACCCGAAGATGTAATAATGATGATGGGCAAAGTGGTAGATGATCAAGGAGTACCCCAATCGTTGGACATTCGAATTAATAATAAAAACACAGGAAAGTTGGTGTCTCGTGTTATATCTGAAAAAGAAACAGGCGAATTTGTGGCCATTTTAACAGAAGGAAGCACCTTTGAAATTACCTATGAAGACCGTTCGGGTAAATTGGCTTTTAAAACAGAAATTATTAATGTAGAGGCACTCAGGAGCTCTCGAAGAGAATATCCTAGAGTTGAGCTTGTTACCGTTAAAACAGAAGCCGAATTTACTATTGGGGGTATTGAGTTTGATACCCTATCGAGTACCATATCTGCTTCTTCCAATTTTGAAATTTTACGATTGGCTCGTTTAATAAAACAACACAAAGAGCTAAAATTTAATATTAATATTTACCAAGAAACATACCACGAAGACAGCGTTCAACTGCATTGGCTAACCGAAGTGAAATATGATAGTATTAAGGTAATGCTGCCTCCTATTGAAATAGATAGCATGAATAACCATCAGAAAGATTCTTTGCTAGTGGAAATGAATGATACCTTAGGCACAACGGCTCTTTATGACACCCTCATTGCCAACGATTACCAGGCACGAATGGCGGGTATAGACTCCATTGAATCGTGGCAAAAAGTGCCCATATATCATAACGATAGAACCCCGCATTATGCAGAAACCCTTTTACATCACCTAAAAACAAAAGGTGTTACAGAAGAAATGATTACACTAAATGCACTGGGATTAATTCCTAAAGAAGAAAGGAGAAAAGAGGTGTTTGTGAATGGAGTTGCTATTGTGGTGTGGGTGGAGTAACTAATACCATTTTAATTTTGAGATGTCGTAATAATTAGATTGAACTATTTTTTACAATATCGAGGCAAAATAATATAGCATCCCGAACACTTTCGGGATGCTATATTATTTTAACGATGAGAGTGTAAAAAAGAATCAATATAATGCGGCATTTCAATGTTAATATGGTATAGTTCCATTAAAAAAATTTAAACGAATCCAACTTATAAATAAAACTAATTATGAAACCAAATAAACCAAATTATTGGCTGCTACTACTTATTGCCTTTGCCATAAGTTGTACACCAACCGAAAAAGAAGCGCAAACGGATGAGCCTGTTGTTGAACAAGATGACTTCCAATACCTAACCGAACAGT
>CAZGDC010000149.1:0-6111 GCA_964524405.1 uncultured Roseivirgaceae bacterium | reverse complement strand
CGGCTTTAGAATTTACAAGCCAAGCATAGGTAAATTTTTAAGTGTTGACCCCTTGACTAAAAGTTACCCTATGCTAACTCCGTACCAGTTTGCGAGTAACAGACCTATTGACGGGATAGATTTGGATGGGTTGGAATACCTCAATTCAACAAGCGTTTATTCTGAAGGTATTGGAGTAGCTGCGGGAATTACCGTTGGTTTTAATTTAGCAATAAGCCAAGGAACTGCAAGGGATATGATTGGTCGAACATACTATAAAGCATACAGCTTAATTGGTGGTCCAGCGAATCAGGATTTAGAAGAAGGAAGTCGAGATCCTAAAGTTATTATTGGGGCAGAAGTTGGTGCTGATATTGGATTTAGGGTGGCTTATGATAAGCCTACTTTTGCACAGGCAGCTAAAGCATTTAATTTGTCTTTTGGTACGGTTAGTGCTAAATTTGGTATTGGAGGAAGTATTCAATTTGGGGAGGGTACTTTTGGTGTACGTGTAAGTGTAGGAATTGGAGGTAGCTTTAAAACCGGAGGACAAGAAACAATTTATGAATCTATCTCACTGACATATGGTGAAGCTGATAAAGTTGGTTCTAGTTGGTCTGTGGGGAATCAAGAAGCCAAAATAGTTGATGGTAAAGTTGTTGGTTATTCAGGTGAAGTCTATTCTAATGGGAAATCAACAGGAGTAACCGTTTTCAGTGGTTCGAGTGAAATCAAGACCACACAAGATGACGGCTCCATCAAAACAACCTATGAGTCTACAGGATTATGGAAGTCATCAGATTACTCTACAGCTGAACAAGAATATTAAAAGGCAGTTGTATGAAAAATAAATTAAAAACACTTTTTATTGCAATGGCATTAATAATGGTTGTCACACCATTAATTTGGTATGGTTCTCAATTTTATTGGCAAAATAAAACGAAAAAATTGCATGAAATAGCTCAAAGTAAATATATGAAACAGTATACCTACGTTATAATGAATGGCTCATTAGACCAAGTGATGTATTCAGAAGATAAAGAAAGTGGAATTAAGTTAGCTGGCTATTATTCAAAAGTTTCAAATTATTATGAAGATGTTAAGTCTGGAAAAAGAAAACGAGAAAAAATTTACAGTCATATCACTAAAGATACAGGGTATATTGTTCCTGTAATAATCCCCGTCCCCCTCCAACACATAGGAGTTGAGCAGGAAATTTATGTAGAAGAAATAAGCGAAACAGATTCAGTAGTGAAAGCTTATGTGTTTAATACGAAATGTTGGGGGTACTATGAGGCATATTTAGCAAAATCAACTATTCATAATGAATTACCCCCCGATTCTTTGTTAGAAGATTTTATAAAGCACGTTCATAGTTTACCATCAAGAGAAGGCACTACGTTTGGTAAGCCAAGCCCTTATGGGTTTTATTGTAATTAATATTAAGTAGAATAAAAGCTTTGCAGAAATGCAGGGCTTTTACTAACCCCTTGTTGGTGTTGTTTCACCAACAAGTATAAAAGATAATTTCAAGGCCAGCGCTAGTTCAGAAGATGGAAATCTAGTTGTAGATGGCAAAAAAAGAGATCAATCGGCCAGTTATAATGTTTTAGGCTATATCCACTGGTCGTAGGTTAAGCGATAGCGGTTCTACGACCTATTACTAGCATTACATCTTGCTCGGTTGGTATTTGAGCAAGTGCAAATTATAGTTATTTTTTTTTCGCTATGGGAAGAAAGTATAAAATCAGAGATCAGGAAGGTTTGTATTTTGTTACTTTCACGATAGTTTACTAGCTTGATTTGTTTATTCGGGATGTTTATAAGCAAGCTATTGTCGATAGTTTGAGTTATTGCCCAAAAGAAAAAGGATTAGAGGTGTATGCTTGGGGAATATTGACAAGCCATGTTTACTTAATATTGCGAAGTAAAGAGCATTGAAAAAGATGGATTACAAGCCGCCAAGCTTGGTTTATGCCGAATTTATTTCGGTAAGAACCGGCTTGGTGGTCGCCTACATTTCATTTCGGCAGATAAATGTAAGAGGCGCACTCCGGCTACTTTAGTCGGAGTGCGCCTCTACTCGATTAGGCATAGTTATTAAATAACTACTTTCTTTATAATTTCTTCTTTTTCAGTAGTAACTTTTAAATAGTAAAATCCACTATTTAAGTTAGCTGTATTAATTGTATTAGTATTTGAGTTTTTAACTAAGAAAGTTTTAATTGTTTGACCTGTTACATTATAAATAGTAATGTCTTTAATGTTCTTTATGCTTTTTATTTTTATAAAATCATTAGCTGGGTTAGGGTAGATACTTACCTTATTTAAATGCTTATCTTGTATAGATAAAGGAGTTGCTACATTAGCAAAAAAGCTATATGTAACCTCAGAACCACCAACAGGGTCAGTTCCAAAATCCGATTTAAAACAAATTTTATCACCATTAGGTGAAGCAACAGCCATAGCAGCTTGAGCATAACTCAAGGCACTACTAAAGTGATGTCCAAAATGCTGTACCATACCAGAGTTGTCTAATTTTACGGCTACTATTTGTGCAGATTCATCCAGTTCGCTTATTGTAACGTAAGCCCATCCAGGTCTATTTATATTCCTACAAGAAATATGTCCAGTGACTCCAAAATCTGGATGTGTATTAAGAACAATTGAAGAAGCGCTTCCGTTTAATTTATGCATATAGATTGTTCCACCTCCATACTCTCCGTAAAACTGCACATAAACTTCGTCACCATCAATGGCATATCCTAAATCTCCGTGGTTACCATAAGGTATTATACGATTTTGAAATGCCATATCAGCTCTATTGTAAACTTCTACACCGTAATGATTAACACCTGCTTGGTCAAGATAATAGTTGTTAGTTTCATTTAAAGCATTATTCCAATTGATTACTACATAATTGCCAGATTGCGAAACAGATACCCAATCAATAAAGTCCGGAGATGAAGTGTTTCCATTTCCCCAAGCTCCTGCAAAGGTTTGTGTATGGTCTATTTGTAATGTCTGTAAGTTAAAAATGATAACATCTAAATCACCATTTGCTTTTTTACCAACTAAAGCGACATAATGGTCGTTTTTATCCATATTTCCTTCTCCAGGCCCTAATTTTACAACCTCATAACCTGGTATATTTGCTACAATTTGTGTATTATTGGTTGAAACAGTATGTTTTTTCACATCGCCATTTTCTCTAAAACTCCACATCAAATCAGGGTTTGTATTAGACCAGTAACTTGGATACATGCTTGCTAATTGATGTGTTTCTTGATAGGTTGCGGCATCATACACTTTCCAAGAAGCAATTTTATATTTTGTTTGATCTGCATTCCAAACTTGTGTTTTAGCATATTCGTGTGTTGGGTGCCAAATTTGTGGGTCTCCATTTCCATCTACATAATTAACAATTTCTGTAATTCTTGTAATTTCTATTGAATTAGAAACGGAATTATACACTACACTTTCTCCATAATTAGGGAATGCAGGTGTGGCAGGAGGAGCAATGCTTTGGTATTGCATTCCATCAGGAAACCGTTGTGCATTTGCTAATTGCAACAAACCAATTGTAAGTATAGTAGTTATTACTAATTTGATATTTTTCATTGTTGTTAAATTTTAGGAAATAATTATTTTATCGAAATTTAGTCCCAAATTATGACTAACGACTTGGCTATGCTTAGTTGCGACAAAGTAGTACAGACCTAAGCAATTAAGTATAGCCATTATGTGTGCCTCGAATGGCAAATATAGTTCTTTTGGGAATTTTAATAGGAGTTGTTTTATGTTGCGGATAGATTTTATTTGGGAATAATAGAACATTTGAAAATATTTTTTGAGATTCTTCTCCTGTAAATAGTTCATTGCCTTCAACAATTAGATAAGCTCCAGATTTATCTGCAAATACAAGTTGCCCATCTGTTAAAGAACTTAAATTGATAGTTTGAAGGTTGATGTCACCTTTGCCTACTCAACCTTTTTTATCTTATATCTCGTTTTATTTTTATCACCAATTTTTACAAAGTATTTCAATTCAATTCCT
The DNA here is from genome assembly GCA_964524405.1 of uncultured Roseivirgaceae bacterium. Lineage (GTDB taxonomy): Bacteria > Bacteroidota > Bacteroidia > Cytophagales > Cyclobacteriaceae > JAKISE01. The sequence continues at coordinate 2,075 of CAZGDC010000149.1, read as the reverse complement.
TTATTCAAATCTCTACTTGCTGTTGCAGAAGAAATATCTTTGAATACATTCATATAGTTTTTTCGTGTAAAATCTTTAATTTTTTGTTCTTTAAAGTAATTTAATCTGTCTTTTTGGGTTAATTTTCGACTTCCAAAATTAAGAGTATGTTCCAATGAAATATTAATAATATCTAGCATGTATTCAATAAATATTGTTGATTTTCCTTTATTGTCACTTTCAGATAATGCTTTGTAATATTCTTTTTGTGAATTACTTATCAGAGTTTCCAATGGAATAAATTCAAATACTGGATATTCATTTGTTAGAATTAAAGTTTGCCATAAGCGTCCCATTCGTCCATTTCCATCTAAAAAAGGATGAATAAATTCCATTTCATAGTGAAATACACAACTCTTTATTAGACTTAATTCATTTTTATCTTTTAGGTATTTAAACAAATCGTTCATTAAATATGGAACATTTTGAGAAGGTGGAGCAATATGTTCTACTTTAGTTCCTTTTACAATACCAACACCTTGTTTTCTGTATTTTCCTGGATTTTCAATTAATCCAATCATTATGGTTTTGTGTGCTTTCAAAAAATCTTTTTCATTATGGTATTTTAATTTTTCAAACTGGTTATAAACTTCAATAGCATTCAAAACTTCTTTAATGTCTTTTTGAGGTCCAATTACTCTTTTGCTTTCAATAATTGCTGTTATTTGTTCTTCAGTTAATGTATTTCCTTCAATTTTTAATGAGCTATGAATTGTTTTAATTCTGTTTTGTTTTCTTAGTTTAGGTGATGGCTTATCTAATAAATTGGCATTTATTTCTCCTATTTTTTCAGAAATCTGAGTTACTAACTGCAATATTCTAGATGTAATTTCGTATGGAGGCTTTGTTGATAGTATCATTTGATAGTATCAAAAGTAATTATTTTTATCGAAATATGATGAATTTTCGTAATTTTTTTGATTGTTGCCAACGCCTACTATAAACGTTAGTAAGGACTTTGAAGGTACAAAATGGCATTACAAACATTGGAGCATAAGCCTTCTAAAATCAATAAATAAAATACTGTTGTCCGATTAAATTTTTATAGGCCAAAAAAACTACCTTTGAAGTAAAATACAGGTGTTTTTGACGTGTTTCAAGAAAGTAAGCCCCTTTTAAAGATAGTTGGTTACTATTATTCTAAAAACGGCTAAGGTATATTTTATTGAAAGAATAAAAATATAATTAGTTTTATCGGACAATAGTAAAATAAAAAGCATTTAAAAATAAAAATGAAAAAAAATAAACTAATTCTAGTAGCACTGTTTTCTCTAGTAGGATTTGTGCAAAAAGTAAATGCACAAGCAACTATTTTTGCACTTCTATTTGGAGATAAAGTAGCAACAGAAAATTTTAACATCAGTTTAGAGTTGGGGGCTAATTTTGCTCAATTCTCTAACTTGTCAAACACTAAACAAAATCAGGTAGGAATAAATTTTGGAACAGCTGGAAACATTATGCTTTCTAATAATTGGTATTTAACCCCTGCTGTTTATTTTGTTTCCAAAAGAAGTTTAAAATTAACCTCTTTTTCATTAAATACAGGTAACCCTAATTTAGACCAAGAGTTTATGGATAAAAAGGCTACGATGTTTTTTAATTATATAGATATTCCAATTCTGTTCGCTTATCAAACTAATAATAAAAAATTTAGATTTGGAATGGGGCCTCAAGTATCATTTTTAACAAGTTCGAGAATAGAAGTTTTTGGAGATGATGGAAGTTTTACCCAAGACTATAAATCAGAAACGAATAGTCATGATTATGGTTTACTAAGTAGTGTAGGTTATTTATTAGGGAAAGCTCGAAAAGGGAAAGGCATACATTTACAAATGCGATATTATCAAGGATTTACGGATGTATTAAAAGATTCTTTTAGTGCAAATACAAACAGAGGCTCATATTTATCTTTTCATATTAGTTTGCCTTTTATAACAGATGAATTAGCTGAAAAAAACATAGGAAAATAGCAGAGACTCCCTTATGAGGGCTCAAAAAAACGAATGTGCTTGTACTTTGTAAAGATGATATTGGTA
>CAZGDC010000148.1:0-6194 GCA_964524405.1 uncultured Roseivirgaceae bacterium | reverse complement strand
GGGGAATTAAACCAAATGGTCTATCGCCCTGCGATTAAAAAGTAGAAAGTGATAATCCAAACGAAAACATAGTTGGGTTATTTATTCCAGCCGTTTTATTACCTGTAAAGAAGTTGTTTAACCCTAAATAACCCCAAAAGTTAATAGGGCCATAGCCTATTCTGGCCGTTGCGCCATACCTAATGGCATTTACATTAAAATGATATAGGTTTTTAAATTTTTTAGTTTCGCCAAATTCCGAATATACTATTTTTGTTTTACTAGCAAAACGAAATCCAATTTTGCCTCCAACGGCTAAATAAAAGGCTCTTTTATGGTCGTTCTTTCGAGAGTGAATTCTAAACTCCATTGGAATATCAATGTAATTAATAACCATTTGCGATTTTTTAAAATTGCCTGCATTATTAAAAAAAGGCATGTTCGATAAAGAATCAACAATAGTGATAGAAAGAGAGTCGGCAAATGTAACAGGCCCTTTAAAGGAGTATTTTTCGTTGCCAATCCCTGCGCCAATATTAAAAGAAAGCCTTGATTCTTCCCCAATTCTAAATGCATACATATAATACAAATTGAGGGTAGCCGATTTCCAAGAGTCAATATCCATTATGGCACTATTATTATCAAAGTAGTTGATGCCATATTCTACTACCAATGCCCCCGGAAAATCAGGGCTTGGAGTATAACGATAGGAAGTAGATTGCCTCGTTGAGTCTGCACTATCTTGAGCAAAAATAGTGTTGCTCAAACCCATTATAATAACCACAAAAAATACGTGTTTCATATATTTATTTATTTTACCAAGAATGCTTTTAAAAAAATAACCTTTTTTTCAATAAAGCACTTAAATTTTCGCTCGCAAATATAGTGCATTTAAAAAAAATACTGCATTTGCAGTCCGTTAGATAACGGCTAATTTAAAATTATATTTTACTGGCCTCGTAGCACAACTAAGTGAGGATTTAATGCAAGCAGAGTTTAGTCGAGGGCGGTAATGCCTTCCCGGATAGCATATTTTACTAATTCAGCGGTTGATTTGGCTTCAATCTTTTTCATGATTTTGGCTTTGTGCGCTTCAACCGTTTTAATACTTATCTTCAACTGGGCTGCAATTTCTTTATAAAGTAATCCGTCTGAAAAAAGTCTGATTATTTCCACTTCGCGATCTGTTAAAGCAGCGTTTCCTAAAGGATTACTGTTAAGCCCTTTAACATATCCTTTAAAAATAGTATCACTAATACTTTCACCAAAATACATTTTGCCGCTATTTACCCACTTAACTGCTTTTTCAATTTCTAACTTGGTGGCACTTTTAGATAAAAATCCTTTGGCGCCAGCTTTTACCGATTCGGTAATGGAATATTCATCCGTTTTAGCCGATAGCATAAGTGTGGCAACTGATGGATACTGATCGGTTATTATCTTACATAGCTCAATACCATTAAATTTGGGCAATGTAATATCTAGCAATAGCACATTTGGTTGGTGCTGCTTTAAATGAACTAAAAAGTTTTTTCCCGTTGTAAAAGTGGCCGTTATCTCAATTTCTGGATGACCCAAAAACATGGCCGTAATTCCATCTAAAACAATGGAATGATCATCGATTGCAAATACCCTTATTTTTTTCATTAAGCAGCTCTAAGTTGAGTACGTGGCAATACAATTGTAAAAGTAGTGCCTTTATCAGCCACGCTAAAAACCCGTATTTCACCATGGCTCTTTTTAATATACTCTTGGCTTAAAAGTAACCCAAGCCCGCTGCCTTTTTCTGGCGAACTACCAATTTTTGCGGTATCTTTTGTTATATCAAATAGCATTTCAACTTCTTTAATAGACATGCCTATGCCTTCATCTCTAATGCTTATTTCTACATTTTTATCAGTGGTAGAAGTTTTGATATGTATTTCCGAATCTTTTCCAGAAAACTTAATGGCATTTGAAATTATATTTCTAAAAACCATATCTATGGTTGATTGGTCTCCATAAGCGGTAGATTCAGCTGGGTGATCGAAAGATAATGAAATGTTTTTTTGAGCAGCATTTTGTGCAAGTAAATCAATGTTTTTTTGAATTACATCGCTTAGGTCAAATTCCTTAATATTAATATTTATATTATTGGTTCGACTTAAAGCCCACTGTAATAAGTTTTCTAATAACCCATTAATCTGACTAGAAGATTTATTTAGGTTTTTTAAATAATTTACTAATTGATCTTCCTGGAGGTGTTTAAAATTATCTACTAAAGCACTTGTTAAATTATTGAAGGCAGTAATGGGGTTACGTAAATCATGGGCAATAATGGCAAAAAATTTATTTTTTGAAATATTGAGTTCTTTCAATTGTTCATTGGCATTAGTAAGCTCCGTTTTAATTTTTTTCTGAGCTAAATATCGGTTATAGATATAACCAATTATAAACAGTAAAAGAATTGCAATAATGAGTAGAAAATACTTTATTTTTTCGCTTTCTTCCGCTTTAATAAAGGCAATTTCTTCTTTTTTGTTCAGTAAATCTATTTCTGAATCCCTCGATTTAATTTCATAATTGGTCTCAATCTTGGCTAACTCTCTTACTTTTTCTTGATTTAGCAAGCTATCATTAAACGTTATATTCAAATTTCGATACTCAAGGGCTTGCTTATAATTTTGAAAGGCATAATACGTTTCGTATAAGGTTTCTGTAACCATGCTTAATAAGGGTATATTATTAATTTCTTCTGCTAATACATATGCCTTATGTGCATATTTTAATGCTTTTTCAAGCTTTCCAATATGTCGGTAGCAAATAGATAAATTATTATAACCAACAAGTACTTTACTGTTAAATTTAGCTTGCTTAAAAAGTTTATTAGATTTAATAAAATAGTCAATTGCCTTTGTAAACTCATTTTTACTAAAATAGACCGATGCAATATTATGATAGGCAAAGGCTATTCCAATTGTATCTTCTAATGCTTCGCTAATATGTAAAGCCGCCTTATTAAAATAAAAAGCACTATCATACTTTTTTAGTTTTCGCTGTATATTGCCGGCACTTAAATAACTAATACTTAAATCAAAGTTTTGATTGGCTTTTTTCTGAATTTTAATAGCTTTTTGCACATATTCATTTGCTTTTTTATAATTACCCAAAGCCCTATATACTAGAGATAAACCCCCATACTTTTTGGCCATTTTTTTATAATCATTATGCTGCTCATTAATAGCAAGGCCTTTAAGATGGTAGGTAAGGGCCTCTGAATAATTACCATTATGATAATATGCGTTTGCTAAATTATTAGTAACCAGATTTTTATTTGGGTGATTTTTTAGGATATCAAAATGCTTAATTGCTAATTTATAATAAAATATGGCATTGGATAGGTCATCACTTTCTTCATATAAAATACCTAACGAACAGTTGCCTTCAGCCAACAAAACATCTGACTTTATGTCCTTACTAATTACCAACGATTTTTTTATGCTATCAATCCCTTCCGCCCTATTTCCCAATTCTCCAAGTGCTACTCCTTCAAGTTCGAGTGCCTTGGCATACTTATTTTTTAAATGAGCCTCACTAGATAGTTTTTTGGCTGCCTGCGCAAAAATTATACTCTCCCTAGCCTTTGCAACATTGCCTAGAGGAAAAAAGGCAAGGCTAATCAGGGTATCTATTTTTTCAATATCAGAATAAACGTTTAGGGTGGCAATAACACTATCGGCTTTTGAAATATGTTGAGCTGAACTGTGTAGCGAAAAGCACACCAATAAAAGTAGTATAAGGTATTTCATATTTTATCATACTAGGGAAAACACATGTCTAAACTAGGGAATATCCCTATTCATTCCTTACAATTCCCTTCTCATCTTTGATTATATATAACTAAACTATTATAAAATATCATGTTTTACACACAAAACACAAAATTAATTGGCTTATTAGTAATACTTTTCTTAGGCAGTTGCTCTAAACCAACTGACCCTGTTTCTGCTGTAACAGCAAATGCCGGAGCAGACCAAACGATTGAGCTAGGCATGGAAACATCCCTCACGGGTAGCGGAACTAGTTCAAATGGAGGGACTCTAACCTATGTATGGGAAATGCAATCTACACCGGCCTCTAGTTCATTAGGCGGATTTGTTGCAGTAACCGCTTCCACCGTTTTTATACCTGATGTAGATGGTGATTATACTGTGAGATTAACTGTTACCGATGAAGGTGCCATTACAGGTACAGATGAAGTAATAATTACGGTAGAGCCAGCGAATTTTGTGATTATAGAAACAAACATTTCTACACCAACCACGCTTATTAATCTTACCAATGGAGTTGATTACCTTGTAAAAGGATTTTTGGATGTAGATGCAGCCCTTACTATCGAGCCAGGTGTTACTATCCATTTTGATGCAAATGCAGGATTTAATACGGGTGATGATGGATCAATAAATGCTGTAGGAACTTCCTCTGATAGCATCATTTTTACAGGTGCCACAGAAGTGGAAGGTTTTTGGAAAGGCTTGTTATTTGTAGATTCAGATAATGTTATAAACGAATTAACATTTTGTAGAGTTTCGTATGCCGGAAGCACCGAAATGTCTTCTCAAATTGGCAAAGCAAATATTGGCATTGGTTATTGGCTTACCCCTTCGCGCATAAAAATTAAAAACTCTTTGATCCGAAATGCAGATGGACGAGGAATATCTATGGACTATAGAGCTAATGGAAGATTTCCTGAATTTAGTGATAATAAAATCGCAAACAATAAAGGACTTGCCATGCGCATTAATGTTATTACCGCAGGCGATTTAGATGCCAATACAATCTATAGCAATAATGAAATAGATGCAGTAGAGCTTTATTCTAGTAGCTCAATAACAAGTATAACTGAAGATGCAACTTGGGTAGCTCTTAATAATGTGCCCTATCAAATTCAAGCTAATATTATAGTAAATGCAAACTTGCAAATTAATGGAGGAGTTACACTCGAATTTGGAAGCGATAAGTATATGAAAATTGAAGACGATGGCTCTTTACTAGCCGTTGGAACCAGCAGCTCTATCATTACATTTACTGGGGTTACAAAAACGAAAGGTTTTTGGAGAGGCTTATATTTTGTAGATTCAAATAATGTTATAAACGAACTTAGCTATGTAACTTTTGAATACGGTGGATCATCGAACTTAACTAATCAATTATCAAAATCGAATGTAGGAATCGGCTATTTTCTTAACCCTTCAAAGCTAAAAATGAGCAATGTTACTTCACGCGAAAGTAATGGATTTGGATTTTCAGTTGATTATCGTTCAAATGCAGAACTAACTACTTTTAGTACTAATGATTTCTCTAACAATACAAAAAATGGCTTGCAAATAAGCCCATTTCAACTACAGTATCTAGATGAAGCCACAACTTATTCTAACGGCAATGGAGATAGCGATATACTTGTTTCTTATGCTGGATCAAATGCAAGTATTGATGTTGATGCCACTTGGGTAACACCTGCTGATGGAAGCAAGTATATTATGGATTGTGACATAATTTATAATGGAAATTTAGTTATTAACCCTGGTGTAATATTTGAATTTGAATCAAACCGAAGGTTTAGTGTTGAGGGGAGTTTGAGCGCAGTTGGAACTGCCACCCAACACATTGTATTTACCGCAGTAACTAAATCTGCAGGTGCTTGGAAAGGTCTTAGATTTGATGACTCAAATAATGTATTAAATAAACTTTATTATGTAGATATTTCCTATGGTGGCAGCACAAGTAATGGTGTAGCTAAAGCTAATCTAAATGTTGATCAATTTAGTGGTTTTTCAATAGTTGATATTCAGAACTCAAGCTTTACCAATAGTGCAGGTTATGGCATCGCCATATCTGGTAGCAGTAGCATAACAGAAACAAACAGTTCATACAGTGGCAACGCTTTGGCAAATGTATATCAAGAATAATTGATTACATATCCATATAACACTAAAGCCTTGAGTACAACTCAGGGCTTTTTTTTGTTAAATTGCGTTTCTATACTTTAACCCAAAAGGTCGGGAAATTAAACCAAATGGGCTATCGCCCTGCGATTAAAATCCATTGGCTACCACCACCTTATTCCGAAATCTAATTACACGCCCATCAGAGGTAATAACTTCCGAAACAATAATGTAATGTGCGGTGGGCAATATTCCGCCTTGTAAACCTGTTCCATCCCATATAAAAAAACC
>CAZGDC010000147.1:0-6197 GCA_964524405.1 uncultured Roseivirgaceae bacterium | reverse complement strand
ATAGAAGTGTTTTTCAAGGCGAATTTTATTTGAATACCATACAATTACCCAATAGTAAAGTGCTTAATTTTTTTTCTAAAAATAAACTGCTAGGCCAAACCATTACACTAGGATTTAATTTAGATACACTTTTATGTTTTTTGTAAAACGCAAAGTGCTCCACTGTGCCACAAAATAATTTGTTATTTTCCGTTATACTTCCTGCTAAAAAAACTAAAATTTATACGTATGAATAATGCGGGTTAACATTGAAATGCCGCATAAAACGGCAAAAGGACAAAACACCTTTATCTCTTTATAAAACTTCTGTTTTAAGTTTTATAATCCGCTTATACGATTCATCTATACGTGCACGCTTAATTTTTCCATCAAGCACTAGTTGTTTAATTAACGAATGCAAATAATCAAACTTACGATCTTTAGAACCTCCAATATTATTAGAGTAAATAACCACATCTAACCCTGCATTAATACCGAGTGTTAGTGCTTTTTCAATACCATAGTGTTTGGTAATAGCATGCATTTGCATATCATCACTAAAAACCACTCCGTTATAGCCTAATCGTTGGCGCAAAATGCCCTCCAGTATTTTTTCTGAGAGCGTACCTGGCAATCCTAATGAATCTAGTTTTTTATCTACAATATGTGCCGACATTACGCCAATAAGCAACCCCGAATCAATTAATGCTTTATAGGGTTCAAGTTCATTTTCTTGCCATGTATTGGTTACATCGGCCATGCCTTTATGCGTATCGGCTTTGGAACTACCATGGCCAGGAAAATGCTTGCCAACGGTAATAATATGTAAGCGGGTGTGTTCTTTAATAGTAATGGCGGCATGTTTTGCCACCAATGTTGGATCTGCACCATACGACCTGCCAATTTTTGCTATTATGGGGTTGTTTGGGTTAGAAGCCAAATCTAACACAGGGGCAAAATTAGTATTAAACCCAAGCCCTGCTAACGTAGCTGCGGTAGTTTGCGCATAATATTTGGTTGAGTCTTCGTTATCCAACGTACCTAAATACTCGGCCGTTACCGATACAGGAAAATCATACTTAGTTTTTAATCGGTTTACCCTTCCGCCTTCTTGATCGATGGCCATAAATAAAGGAGTAGTTGCATGTTGCTGTAAGGTAAATACCAAGTTTTTAAGTCGATGGTAGGAGTCAACGGCATCAATGTTCTTTTCAAATAGAATAACGCCTCCTACTTTACCTTTTTCAATTTCTGCTAACAAAGAATCATTAAGTTTAATGGCTGTGCCACCAAAACCAACCATTAACATTTGACCAATTTTAATATCAAGGCTATCCATTTCTGTTTGAAAAGCCCATGCCGAAGTTGGAATATAGGTGATTATAATTATGGATAATCCAATAATGAGTACGTTAATATTTTTCATGTATTTCTCTTAAAATCAATTCTAATTCTTTTTTAATTACCGAAGATTGAACGGGAAAATTATTATTCATTGTGCTAAAAATTAACCGTTTTCCAGATTTAGTTATCAGAAACCCACTAAGGCTAAACACATTACTCAAGGTGCCTGTTTTGCCATAAATGTAAGGTTTTTCTGCCCCAAACCAGTGCTCTAATGTGCCCGATTTTCCGCCTACTGAAATTAAACTAAATAGCCTTTCTTCCCCCATTTCTTTATAAAGTGCTGCCCATAATGCCACCATATTGCGGGGGGTAAATAAATTATACCTCGATAAGCCCGACCCATCTCTCCAAACCAATTTATCGGGCAAAAAGGCCTCCATTTTTTTGTCCATTTCTCTAATAGCAATAGGGGTTGAAAGCGTATCGGTAAGCACTGCTGCTACTGCTAAAAGCAAATGTTCTGCCAAAAAATTATCGCTTGCTTGCATCATTACCTTTAAAACCGAATCTGTAGGAATACTATAATAGGTATTTGAAGATGATAAAAGTGGAGTGCTTACTATTTCAATGGGAATGTGCAGGGTATCTTTTAATAGATTAACAGTAGTATTATTTGAGAAATAAATAGGCCTCAACCGAGCACAGTTATTACATTGTGCCGTGTCCCATTCAAATTTATTGCTAAACTCTTGTCGATTAACTGCAAATTTATTGCTCGCTTTTATACGCACCGAATCGGTAAAAATAGCAGGCTGTATTACCAATGACCGATCCATACGGTCGATATTAAATTGTACGGAATTACCATATATAGGGAAGGCTGTTTTTTCCTGCGAATAACCACCATTATAATCATCCCACGCCCAACCAGCCCCAAAGCGGGCATCTTCAAAATTGGAGGAAGATAAATAAATTTTATCTGCACCTGCTAAAAAAGAGTAAACATTACTTTGAGGTAATAAAGGATTTAAAAAACTGGGGTCGGCTGTGCCCCACACCACCAACCCCGAATCTGATTTTACATATTTAAAAGCAGGCATGCTATCTGGTAGCACCATGCTTGCAGCATATAAAGTATAAATTTTAGTGTTAGATGCGGGTGTAAAATACCGATTACTTCGATAATCTTCCAAGACTTTATTATTAGAGGGATCAATTAGATAAAATCCTGCATTATATTGATACTTAGATTCAAGCTTAACAATGGATTTTTGAATGGAAGAACAACTTGCAATTGCCAGCACATAAATTAAACTTACGAATCGAACCGTCTTCATAGTGCAATAGTAGAACTTATCGGCCTGTGTATCTACATAGTTATACCATATTAACATTGAGATGCCGCATTAGATTGGCTCTTTTTCACCCCAGATGCTTTTTAGCCAAAATTATTTTTTGGCAAACAGGTATTATACAATCATTTCTCGAATTTTTTTTGTGTAGGAGCGGCTAACTGAATAATACTTTTTATTGTTCATTACAACTGATAAACCCCCGTTCGTATGTTTTTCAATCTCTTGTAAATGATTAATACTAATAATGGTGCTTCTATGAATTCTAATAAATAATGTTGGGTCTAACTTTGTTGCCAACTTAGTAATGCCAGATGAGCTTACAAATTGATCTGTGGCTGTTGATATAATGGTATAATCGCCCGAAGCCTCTAAGCAAATAATGTTGGAAACAGGCAAGTTGATAAGTCTCTCCGATTTTTGAACAAATAAATTAGGACTAAAATTAGCAGGCTGCTGCCCAACCTCCCCCATTAGCCTTTCAAAGTTTTTATCGTTATTTTTTATCCGCTCAATGGCTCTGCCTACTGCCTTATCAAAACGAGTTTTATCTAAGGGTTTAAGTAAATAATCAATCGTGTTTTTTTCAAACGCTTTTATAGCATATTTATCGTAGGCCGTGCAAAAAATAACAAAAGGTTCGTGCTGTATATTTTCGAGTACTTCAAATCCATCTTTCCCGGGCATTTGTACATCTAAAAAAATAAGGTCAGGCTTTTTTTCATTAATCAGTTTTATAGCCTCACTGGCTTTGCCAGATTCTGCTATAATTTCTATTTGATTAAAATCGTTTAAATATTCGATTACAAACTGGCGTGCCAATTGCTCATCATCAATTACTATACAACTTATTATTTTTTCCATGGTATTTCAAATTTTACAGAATAGCCATCTTTAGAAGCACTCGTTTTTAACCTAGATTTATTGCTAAACATGTTAATAAGGCGTTCGGTCGAGTTTTTTAACCCAACGCCAGCACTGCTCGTTTCGTATTGCGAATTATTATTTATTCCAACTCCATCATCATTTATTTCGAAATGTACCACATTGTTTTTCATGCCTATTTTAAGCATAACCGTGCCTCCATCTTCTTTAGGAGAGATGCCGTGTTTAACAGCGTTTTCAACAAGTGGCTGTAATACCATTGGAGGCAATTCTATTCTTAAACAATCTTCTTCTATCTCTTCTTTATAAATTAATCGACTCCCAAAACGAACTTGTTGGATACTCATATAATTACGAATAAAACTTATTTCTTCTGCCAATGAAATAGAAGGCTGATCGTTGGAGTCTAACGCGTAGCGAATAACGCCTGATAACATCGACATCATTTTTCTAGCTTTCACTTTATTGATACCCATTAATGTACTAATACTGTTTAACGTATTAAACAAAAAATGAGGATTTATCTGCGATTTAAGCAAGGCCATTTGCATTTGGTTATTTGAAATGGCCAAATCTGCTTTATCTTTTTCATTTTGTTTAATGGTTTCAATATACCGAATAATATAATAAACGGTAATGGCTGTAACGTACTGTAAATTATACTGTATAGACGCTACTCCAAGTTGTTCTAATAAATACTCTTGCCATTCTTCAAAAGAGGTAAAATCATCTAAATAGTACTCTAAAAAATAGCTTATCGATGCCTGTATAATAAAGGAAGCAATAACCCCTATAAAATGCCCCGCAATTTGAATAACTATTTTTCGTTTAAATAAAAGAGAAGACCATTGCCATGCAACCCAAGCCATTGCACAAACTGAAATATTTAAAAGAATTCCGTTAATAATAGTAGAGGGGAATGGCCTAAACATTAAGTATTGAAAGGTAATGCCAATGCTAGATGTTATGGTAAACCAAAGACACAATATTAAAAATGACTTACCCCAAATGGTTGATATGGAAATATGTTTTAACAAATTAGTTCATAGGTTATCGTTAGTTATCAAAGATAAACTTATTGTGATAACTGTAATAGTTTATGTTACTTAGCATTCAAATTTATTAATTTATGCGTTTTCTATTTTTTTTGGCTTTATTATCGTTTTGTGTTACAAATTTATTAGCGCAACAAAAAACCATTACCGTTTCTGGTAGGGTAACTGATATAGAAACAGGAGAGGCTTTAATTTATGCTTCAGTAGGCCTAAGAGGGTTGCCTATTGGCACTATTTCAAATACCAAAGGCGAATTTGATTTTCATATTCCTAAAGAATATGCCGCAGAAACCTTAGTAATTAGTATGATTGGTTATGAAAGCTTTACTTCGCCTGTTACAAAAGCAGAACGAATAACTGCATTTAAGTTAAAAAAAGGGCTTACCGTTTTAAACGAAGTGGTCGTAATTGATTCCTTATCCGCTAGCGATATTTTTAAAATAGCCATTAATAGAATTACCCAAAATTACCCCATGACCCCAGTAGAAATGGAGGGGTTTTACAGAGATGTTAAAATGGTGGGAGGCAAGTATGTATCCCTTTTAGAAGCAGCTATAATTATTTATGATAAAGATTATGAAGCACCTAAAGACTATACGAAAGTAAGGGAGCGCGTAGCCATTAAAGAAATTAGAAAAAGCTACGATTATGATTTTGCTTATGCCAAGTATTTTGAAGAGTATAATTTGCTCGAAGATTTACTATTAGATAATGTAATAAAATACAGGTCGTTTAATGATGAAGCACTTTTTTACCAACTTTTACAACGTAAAACAGTTATTGGGTCTGACAATCAGCCACTCTACTTAGTATTTATTGATCAGCCTGGGTATGACCTTAAAATATTTATCGACCCCATAACTTATGGCATATTAAGGCTCGAATTTGGGTATGGCAACGGGGTAGAACCTATTTATAATTATAAGCGCAACCGAAAATTACTTAATAATGTAATGCGGTTAGATAAATTAATTGAGTTTGAACCTCATAATGGGAAACTATATTTAAAGCATATTAAAACACAATACAAAAACGTGTGGATTAATACCGAAACAGGAAAGCCTGACCAAACCACTCAGTTATTTCAAGAATTATTAATTAATAATATTAATAATAAAGACCCCAATTGGATTTCTAGTGCAAAAAAAATGAAACGTTATGGCCTGCAATATCAACACGATAATTATAATAAAGAATTTTGGGATAGCTATAATGTAATTAAAGAAACGCCCCTAGATAAACAAATTATACACGATTTAGAAAAGCACGGTGTGTTAGAAAAACAGTTTGAAGAAAACTAGGCAATTACTTCAACATCAAATTTTACGGCTTATCATTTACGGTTTATCCGCTAAATCGGTAACTCATCGAAAATAAATTGGCAAGTTTATTAAAAAGGGGCTCTTTTGAATCAACAAGCCAACTAATAGAAGTAAAATCCTTCGAGCGATAGACTTAATTGCTATCAGTTTGGAGGATTTTTTTTTAACCCACATTATTCGATTTTTATCAGTGTACTATTAGTTATTTCAGGTAAGTTCTAACTAATACCATAATCTTGTATTACCTGATAAACACA
>CAZGDC010000146.1:0-6285 GCA_964524405.1 uncultured Roseivirgaceae bacterium | reverse complement strand
TTTTTTTGCTTAGTAATATCTCTTGCAATAACCAAAAACCCAGATATATGTTTCTTCTCATCCTCTATATTAAAAAGTAAATTAACATGTTGCCCAATCCAAACCGTTTTATTTTTTACAATAATTGGAAATTCTTGATAGGTACTATTAATTTTTTGATTGATTTGATTTGAATAAAATTTCTTAATTTTTACCTTATAGTTGGGGTGTATCCATTCGGCAAAATCAATAGATTTAATTCCCTCTTCTGAATTGCCTTTAAATTTTAACCCAACAGGGTTCATATAGGTAATTTTCCTATTGGTGTCGGTCATATAAATAATATCACTGGCATTTTCTACCAATAATCTATACAGGGCTTCACTTTGTTTGAGCTTATTTTCAACTAAAACTCTCTTTGTAACATTTCTGTAAATACTTTGATAAGAAACGAGCTTTTCTTTATTAAAAAAAGCATTAATGCTTCCTCGTACATAAATGTATCCTCCGGTTTTTTTTAATAATTTCAATTCAATAAACTGCAGGTTCTTTTTTACGTTTAGGCTTTTTAAAAGTTGTTTTAATGGGTTTAAATCATTGGGGTGAACAAGGTCAAAGAAATTAATATTAGATACTTCCTCTTCTGAATAGTTTAAATCTTTATGCCAAGCAGGGTTGGTAAAAATAAAACGCCCTTCTAAATCGGTACTCTGAATTAAATCAGGAGTATTATTAAATAAGTAGCTATAGGCGTTTTCTGTTTTTATTAGTTTCTCTTTCGTTTTTCTGTGTAGTTCGAGTATTTCACTATTAATAATAGATTCATTTCGCTCTTGTTGAACAGGAATTAATTTTGTGTAAATTTTATTAAAATCTTGTAAAAACCACACAAACATGGAGTCTTTTTTGATTAGTTTAAAATCAAAATAACCAGCGGTATTAGCGTACTCAAACCACATACAGTCAAGCTCCAACTCATCCCCTTCTTTGAATTGCATTAATGGCTCCTGCAGGCTTTCTAAAAATGAAAATGTGTCAAAAAGAGATGTTGTTTTATCTAGGATCAAGCTAAAAATTGAATCGCATGATGACAAAAGCTTTCCATCTATATCAAAAATAATAACTTGAGCTGTAGAGTCAAGCAATTCCCTCTTTATTTTTAGCGGGTTCATGTTGTCATTAATTCAACAATTTTTGTAAATATATCTTCTACTTGATTGCCTGATTTAGCACTTGTAAAAATATAATCTTGCTTAGGAATCTTTTCTTTTACCTTTTCAAGTTCTTCCTTATTAATTAGGTCAAGTTTATTGCCTGTAATAACAAATGGAACAGGGGGCACAATTTTCTTCATATAGGCAATGTCTTCTTCAAGGTTTTCATAGCTAGAAGGCATGGTAAGGTCGAATACATATATAACTCCGTGGGCGCCTAATTTATACGATTTTGGCACCTTTAAATGCACATCTTCCCCTGCAATGTCCCATATTATAAGCGAAATATCTTTGCCTTTAAAGGAGACTATCTTTTTATCAATTTTTACGCCAATAGTTGTAATGTACAACTCCGAAAACTCTTGTCGAACGTACCTCTCAATCAAAGATGTTTTTCCTACACCAAATCGCCCCAATAAAATAACTTTTTTACTGCTGCCTTTTGAAGAACCAAATAATTTATTGCCAAACATTATATATTTTTAAAATATGTTTCTAAGTAATCTGAAAAATCACCCATACTACTTTCATTTGTTTTTTTTGATTTTCCCCTTAATTCGTTTATAAACTGCAAAACCGTTTTTTCTAAATGGTCTTTAAAGGAAGCAGTAGTTATGCCAGAAACAACCACCACTAAAAAAAACTTATTAAAATTATAAAAAAGAATGTGATATGATTCATAATTTATGCTTTCTAACTCTTGTTCCTCATTTTTAAAGGCATCTACAACAAATGCTTTTATGGCTGTTAGCATACCAGCAATAATGTCTTGGTCTATCGCCTTGGTTTTGGAGAAACTGCCATATAATAATCCTGAATTTTGCTCAATAACGAAAATTTCTTCTATGCTTGGCTCTGCTAATCCTTGCAATACAAGATCTGTTTCTTTTGTTTTACCAAACCAAGCTTTTATTCTAGTAAGCCAACCCCGCCATGAAAAAGCCTTTTCAAGCTGATTGTCAACTCTTTCAGAAAGTAATTCAATTTCTCTTGTTATATATTTTCGTATAAGCTTACCAATAATGGGGTAAAGTGCATCTACTACTTCATCTTGCGAGTGTTTTATTTGGTACTTAATGGTTTCTGTTATTACAGGACCAAACAAGGTGGGGAAATCTCTTTTTAATTTATCGAGATGATCTTGAATGATGGGCTCAATTTTAGGTGCTAGTTTTTCTCTAGTATTAAGTTCTTTGTTAAGTGTTTGTACTTCGGCATTAAGCTCCTGTTGTTTTAGTCGGTCTTCCTCTAAAAGCAACCCTCTTAACTTTAACATTAAGTTACTTTTATCTTCCTCCTTATTTTCAATATCAACTTTCACTTGTAGCTTATTGGCTTGTTAGTTTGTAAAATAGTCAATTAGAATAATTACGTTAGCATTTGCAGCTATTATTTATTAGGCTTTAATTTCCTCTCCCAGTTTTTTTAATAGGTCGCCAAACATGTGCCTATTTAATTTGGCTTCATTTAATTCGTCTATTTTATGAGTCGTGTCTTTTCTCAGGTCTTCTAGCTGCACAGAAAATGCTTCGTTCGATTGGTCTATTAACGTCTTTGCCTCTGCACGAAATTGATCCAGTTTTAATTCAAGCTCATTTTTATGTTGGACAATAGCTTCGCTTAGTTTTTTAAACTCGCTTTCGTATTCCTTTATATTTTCGCCAAAAATAATTTCTTTAATGGCTTCTATTTTGGGGTCAACTAGAGGCGAGGTTACTTCTATTTCGGTAGTCTCTTTTTGTTTACTCATTTTACTAATTCTTTAATTGTAGCAATGTTAATAATACCCGCAGGGTAAAGGTCATTCTTTTGTTGAAAATTAATAATTGCATTATGTGTTTCCATTCCAAAATTTCCATCTTTAGGAATGCTATAGCCCTTTGCAATCAATAATTTTTGTAATGCCCAAACCCCTTGCCCTACGTCACCCATTTTTAATTTATTAAGGTAAAGCACAGAGTCGATAGCTTGTTGATAACTTATGTTAGCAGGCAAAATGCCATTTTCAATACTATTTTTAATTTCGTTATTACTAAACCCATCTTGCTTTAATTTAGATGATTTAATTAATTTTTTTTCCAAAATATGGGTGGTTGCCAAAAGTGTTTTATAATAACTTAACGCATTATTAGATTCATGTTTGCTTTCGTCTAAAAAATTAATATCAACTCCTTTATTAAACCAAAGTTGCCTAGCAAAACTTCCAATTTGATACGCATTTTCGAAGTACTGTTGAACAATAATGGGGTCGTAGTAATTTACATCAACGCTATCGTTTATAGTATAATTAAAATAAGAAGGAGGGCTATATCTTTTATAATTTTTATATTGAAAAAATAATATAATTGAAAGAAATACTATTAGTAGTGTCCACACTATTTTTTTCATAATAAGTTTTTAGGATTTTGGTAAGGTTAAAACAATAATACTATAGTGTTACACTATTTTCCTTCATTGTTGGACTAAAATCAAAGCAATCAAATTTAATATAGAATTAAGAACAAAAAAATATTCTACATGAATTTTAATAAGCCTTCAAATATACTTAAATATACGTATAATCTTGCGTATAAGTAAAGTATTTTTGTGCTATCCCATGACAAATTTTAAGGAAGTATTTAACTGCCTAAATTAATGTAGAGCCATCTATAAAAGGGAAACAACTTAGTGAAGCTAATTAGATAGCAATACAACAGAAGTCATATTTGATTTAACTATCTAATTATGAGTGATTAACGAAATTAAAATATAACCTTAAATGCTTGGGCGTTATTACCGTTACAAAAACGTTTGCGGGTTATAAGTAATGCTAATGCCAAATTAACTTTGTGTTGCTGTATTATATTGTTTCTTTTTTACAATATCTTCGCTAAAAATAGTGTTGCTAAAAGCACCCTAGGAACAGCAACTTATTATACTGATTTGCATCAGAAATCAGTATAATTTATAAGGCAATGTAAAATTACTTTAGCAATAAATGCGGACTAAAAAATGATTGAAGCAACTCAAGCAAAATCGAAAGTGAATATTTCTTTATTAAAAGAAGCTTATAAACTGATGTGTACAGCTAAGCGAATGGCTGAAAAGTACGAAGAAGAAAAGGCGTTTTGCAGTACATACGTACACAGCACTAGCCGAGGGCATGAGGCCATTCAATTGGCTGCTGGTATGCAGCTTCGTTCTACCGATTATGCCGCACTTTATTATAGAGACGAATCAATATTACTAGGCATTGGCTTGCAGCCTCATGAACTTATGATGCAGATGATGGCTAAAAAAAATGACCCCTTTACAGGTGGGCGTTCTTATTATGGGCATCCAGCATTAAAACGTGAAGGGTTTCCTATCATCCCTCACCAGAGTTCTGCCACGGGCATGCAAGCTATACCTGCTACTGGCATGGCACACGCACTCCATTATTTAGAGTCGCAAGGGATGGGAAAACCTGGAAACCCTATTGTACTCTGCTCTTTAGGAGATGGTTGCGTAACCGAAGGCGAAGTGGCTGAAGCATTTCAAATGGCGGCTTTGCACCAGTTGCCCATCATATATTTGGTACAAGATAATGATTGGGGCATTTCAGCCACGGGTAAAGAAATGCGCAGTATGGATGCCTATGAGTATGCCGCTGGTTTTAAAGGCCTTAAACGGATGCGGGTAAATGGATCCAATTTTGACGAATCATTTACAGGCATGGAAAAGGCGATTGCCTTTGTGCGAAAGGAACGAAAACCAATTTTAGTTCATGCTAATTGTGCATTATTAGGTCATCATACCTCAGGCGTACGAAAAGAATGGTACCGATCTGATGAAGATTTAAAAAAGCACCAAGCATTAGACCCTGTTCCGATATTAGAAAAAATACTAAAACAATCAGGAGTATTAGCTAAAGAATTAGCCTCTATTAATAATGAAGTTTTTGATTTTATAGAAAAGGAATTTGTTGCAGCTAAAGAATCTGAAGACCCCGATGTTAATGACTTTGATTCGCATGAATTTGCGCCAACACCAATTACCAAAGAAAAAGGAATTCGTGCACCTAGTGGAGGGGATAAAGTAGTAATGGTAGATGCTGCCTTGCATGCCATTGATGATATTTTGCGTAAGCACCCTAACTCTTTATTATATGGGCAAGATGTTGGAGGAGCATTGGGTGGTGTTTTTAGAGAAGCCGCAACTTTAGCACAAAAATATGGGAAGGAACGCGTGTTTAACACCCCCATTCAAGAGGCTTATATTGTTGGCTCAACGGCAGGCATGGCAGCAGTTGGCGTTAAACCCATTGTGGAAATACAGTTTGCAGATTATATGTGGGCGGGCATTAATCAATTAGTGGTAGAGCTTTCTAAAAGTTGCTATTTAACAAAAGGAAAATTTCCTATTCAATCATTAATTCGTATTCCTATTGGGGCGTATGGCGGAGGCGGGCCGTACCATAGTGGCAGTGTTGAATCTACCTTGCTAACTATTAGAGGCATTAAAGTGATTTACCCCTCCAATGCAGCCGATATGAAAGGGTTGATAAAGGCGGCCTTTTATGACCCAAACCCTGTTATAAGTTTAGAACATAAGGGCTTGTATTGGAGCAAAGTCCCTGGCACTGATGCGGCTAAAAGGGTAGATCCTGATGAAGAATACATTATCCCATTGGGCAAGGCATCTATTGCATTGGCAGCAGATAAAAACAGGCTAGAAAATGGAGAAACCATTGGAGTAATAGCCTATGGTATGGGAGTGCATTGGGCTTTAAATGCAGAGAAAAATCATCTTGGGAAAGTCGAAATTTTAGACCTTAGAACCTTAAACCCTATTGATTGGGATGCTATTGTTGATTTAACTAAAAAGCATAATAAAGTAATGGTACTTACCGAAGAACCTACCCTTAATTCATTTGCTGAATCGTTGGCTGGTAGAATAAGCCAAGAATGCTTTACGTATTTAGATGCCCCTGTAAAGGTTTTAGGTTCTGCCAATTTGCCTGCTGTGCCGCTTAATAAAGCCCTTGAAGCACAAATGTTGCCCAATGCTGAAAAGGTAGCTAATGCCATGGAAGAACTACTTGACTATTAACCTGAGTTTGGTAAATTAAAAT
>CAZGDC010000145.1:3180-6325 GCA_964524405.1 uncultured Roseivirgaceae bacterium | reverse complement strand
AATCAAGTTTTTTAAAAGATTAAAATCCTAATTAATATTCGCCACTTTAATAATATGGTATTATCTAAAATGAGGAAGGTTAATTTGTAGGAGACCGCCCCTATAAAATAGATGATAACATGAGGTAAGCTAGCAAAAGAATTACGGTGATACTACCATATAAACGGATAACTTTTTTGCGATTTTGGCTATCTTCCCACCATAATAAATACCATGGTTTTATTAAACCAATAAGCAAGAGGAATAAGAAAAAATAGCATAACCACAAGATTAAATCAATAAGCATAATCTACTTTTTTTATCTCGAAAGCACCTCGGCTGAATAGTTGCCAAATAGGGCATGAATAATGCGGGTTAAAGTTCAAAATAGTAAATAGGGTTCAAATAAAACATTTTTTTCCATCCTTGTTTGCCCGAATCAACCCTCCAAACATAAGGAATTATGGTAAGAATAGAGTAGTGTAAATGAGGCGATTTATCAGCAGCATTCCCACTTGTGCCAACGGTTCCAATTACGGAGGCCGTATTTACAAAAGATAAAGAAGGTTTTTTTAATTCGTGCAGATGTGCATAATAATGTAATCGCCATTTGGGGCCAAGTATTAGAGCAACATTTCCACCCCTGTTTATTTTTCCAGCATATAAAATTATTCCAAAAGTAGAGGCGTTAATTTCCGTTTCTTTGTTGGCAAAAATATCAACTCCCTTATGTGTTATAGATTTTCCCCAAGGGTAAAACCAAAATGATTTGGGGTGATAGTCAGATTTGTTTGCTCCTTTAACGGGCATTATTAAATTCTGAGGTATTAAAAAGCCAATAATTAGAACCGCTAATAAACCGATTAAAAATTTGGTTCTTTTTTTCAATATTGTTTTGGTTTAAATTATAGCTTAATACCATATTAAAATGGCATAACACAAGTAGAGTACAATGTGTAATAAAAAAAACGGAATTTAATCGCAGGGCGATAGCCCATTTGGTTTAATTCCCCGACCCTTTGGGTCGGAAACAAGATTGTTTGCAAAGCAAACTCTAACTAATACTCCGATGGCTCTGCCTCGGGGTAGTTTAATCCTTAAAAAAGCGCTGTTGCTATTTTACAGCTTACGTTTTACTTCACGTGTTTCGTACGATTCTACCACATCATCTACTTTAATATCGTTAAAGTTTTTAATACTTAGGCCACATTCAAATCCTTTTTTCACTTCTTGTACATCGTCTTTAAAACGTTTTAGCTGACCCATCTCTCCTTCATATACCACAATGCCGTCTCTAATTAGTCGAATAGGATTATTACGTTTTATGTATCCATCTTTAACCATACAGCCTGCAACAGTACCTACTTTAGTAATTTTAAATACTTCTCGTATTTCCACATTGCCCACAATAATTTCTTCGGTATCTGGGTCAAGCATGCCTTCCATGGCATCTTTAATATCGTTTATGGCATCGTAAATAATAGAGTACAAGCGTATTTCAACAGCTTCATTATCTGCAATTTTTTTAGCTGCAGGTGAAGGCCTTACTTGGAAACCAAGTATAATGGCATCAGAGGCAGTAGCTAAAAGCACATCAGATTCTGATATTTGACCTACTGCTTTATGTATAATATTTACTTGAACTTCCTCTGTAGTTAATTTTTGCAATGAATCGGACAACGCCTCAATGGACCCATCCACATCACCTTTAAGAATAATATTAAGCTCTTTAAAACTACCAATTGCTAATCGCCTTCCAATTTCATCAAGTGTGATATGCTTCTTGGTTCTAACGCTTTGTTCTCGTAAAATCTGCTCTCTTTTGTTGGCAACTTCGCGGGCTTCCCGGTCGCTATCCATTACGTTAAAAACATCTCCTGCTTGTGGTGCACCACCTAAACCAAGCATTTGTACAGGAGTAGCGGGGCCAGCTTCTTTAACTTTGGCTCCTGTATGATCGAACATTGCTTTTACTTTACCAAAGTGTGAACCTGCTAATAATACATCGCCTACTTTAAGTGTACCTTCTTGCACCATAATGGTAGTAATATACCCACGCCCTTTATCCAGTGCGGCTTCAATAACAGAACCAGTAGCGTTTTTATTAGGGTTGGCTTTTAGCTCAAGTAGTTCGGATTCAAGCAATATTTTTTCAAGAAGATCCTCAATTCCAGCACCTGTTTTAGCCGATATTTCTTGTTCTTGATATTTACCTCCCCAGCTTTCTACCATTATGTTCATTTGCGAAAGCTCTTCTCTCACTTTGTCGGCATTAGCATTAGGCCTATCCATTTTATTTAATGCAATAATGATAGGCACGCCTGCTACTTGGGCATGATTTATGGCCTCTTTTGTTTGTGGCATTACGCTATCATCTGCGGCAATTACAATAATTACTATATCAGTAATTTTAGTACCACGTGCACGCATAGCGGTAAAAGCTTCATGGCCAGGTGTATCTAAGAATGCAATTTTATGTCCTGATTCGGTAGTTACATTATACGCACCAATATGTTGTGTAATACCACCTGCTTCACCAGAGGTAACACTCGATTTTCGTATGTAATCTAGTAAAGAGGTTTTACCATGATCAACATGCCCCATAATGGTAACAATGGGAGCTCTTTCTTCTAATTCTTCGTCCGTGTCTTCATGAACTTCTATTGTTACCTCATCTTCTGCAGAGGTAAATTCTATTTCAAAATGAAATTCATCTGCAATTACGGTAATTGCTTCGGCATCCAATCGTTGGTTAATAGAAACAAACATTCCTAACCCCATACAGGTAGAAATTACATCATTTACAGAAACACCCATTAAGGTGGCTAAATCATTGGCAGAAATAAATTCAGCTACTTGTAATGTTTGTGCTGATTCATATTCTTTCATCATTTGCTCCTCTTTGGCATCTTGAGCAGCATCTCTTTTTTCTTTTCTATACCTAGCTCCAGCACCTTTTTTGCCACCTCCGCTGCTGAGGCGAGCAAGGGTTGCTTTTATTTGTTCTTGAATTTCCTTATCGGTAGGCTCTGCTTTAACAATTCGTTTAGTTCTTCCTTTCGGCCCTCTATCGTTTCGTTTAAAGTTACCAGCTCCAGGTTTATTTCTTTGTCCTCTTCCTGCTGCTCCTGCTCCTGCTGCACCTCCACCTCCTGCTGCACCTCCA
>CAZGDC010000145.1:0-3080 GCA_964524405.1 uncultured Roseivirgaceae bacterium | reverse complement strand
CTCCTGCTGCACCTCCACCTCCTGCTGCACCTCCAATACGTTTTCTGGGCCTTTTTTTCTTGCTCGTGTCTGATGAAGCAACAGGTTTATGTTTTTTCTTTGTGGGCTCAGTTGGTAATTCAATTTTACCCAATACATTAAGTCCTCGTACCTTTTCGGCCGTTGCTTTTATTACTTGTTTTTTTTCTTCCGCTTTAGGAGGCTCAACCGCTGGTTCTTGCTTTTCTTTTTTTGTGATAGTTATTGCTTCTTCGGTTTTTTCAACCTTTTCAACTTTTTCAACATTTTCAACCTTATTTTCTTCAACAACCTTTTGGGGAGGAGTCTCCTTCTTTATTTCTTCCTTAATAGGTGTTTTAGGAGAAGATTTCTGTATTTCTTTTTTCTTAACCTCCAAGTCTATTTTAGCAACCACTTTTAGGCCTTTTAATTTAGGCTTATTGTCAACTAGTATATTCTCCTTTTCAACAGGTTCTACTTTGGGAGTCTCTTCCTTTTTATCTGGTTGAGTTTTAATTTTGGTAGCCGATAGATTTTTGATAAGTATTTTATCTTCTTCTTCGGTTTTTTTGCTTGGGAGTTCCTTTTCTGCTTTTTTCGAAGCCGATAGATTTTCATGATGCTGAACACCAATAATAATAGACTCTGACTCTTCTTTATCGTGTAAAGATTCCGCAAACTCTTTGGCTAATAAACTATAATTTTCGGCCGTAATTTTAGTATTAGGGCTCCTATCAACCTCTATGCCCTTACTTGCTAAAAAATCAATAATGGTATCTCTACCAACATTTAGTTTTCTGGCAACTTGACTCAGCCTTTTTGTATTTTGTTCAGACATACCCAAATATCTTGTTTTTTACGCTTTTTAAAAAATAACACTATTCAAACTCCTGACCTAGAATCTTAAATATTTCCTGAATAGTTTCTACTTCTAAATCTGTTCTTTTGGTAATTTCTTCGGGAGTAAGTGCTAAAACACTCTTTGCAGTATCTAACCCTACTCTCTTTAATTCATCGATAATCCAGCTATCAATTTCATCACCAAATTCATCCAAATCAACATCTTCATCTTCAAACTCTCCAGCCTCTCTAAATACATCTATCTCTAAACCAATAAGTTGACTAGCTAGCTTAATATTTTGCCCCCCTTTACCAATGGCCAATGAAACTTGGTCTGGTTTTAGAAATACAGATACTCGTCCTCCTTCTTCAGGGATTTTAATGCTTCCAATTTTAGCTGGGCTTAAAGCCCGAGCTATATAAAGTTCCATATTATCAGTAAAATTGATAACATCAATGTTTTCGTTTTGTAATTCACGTACAATACTATGAATTCTAGACCCTTTCATTCCAACACAGGCTCCAACGGGATCAATTCTATCATCATACGACTCTACTGCCACTTTTGCTCTTTCCCCAGGTTGGCGTACTACTTTTTTAATAGTAATTAATCCATCATAAACCTCTGGCACTTCATTTTCGAATAACCGCTCAAGAAAAACAGGAGCCGTTCTCGAAAGTTTTACCTTAGGGTTACCATTAACCATATCAACTCCTTCAACCACGGCTCTTACAGATTCCCCTTTTCGAAACCTATCTTTTGGAATCTGATCTTTTTTGCTAATGGATAATTCATTACCTTCATTATCAACCAATAGCACTTCGCGAGAAAGTGTTTGATATACTTCGGCAGAAATAATCTCTCCTGCCATGTCTTTATATTTTTCAAAAATAATATCTTTTTCAAGGTCTTTAACACGTTGAATCAATGTTTGTCGAGCCGTCATCACAGCTCTACGACCAAAATCAAGTAACTTAATCTCTTCTGCTACTTCTTCCCCTATCTCAAAATCGGCTTCAATCTTGCGAGCATCCGTTAAACAAATTTTATCATGATCCCATATATCTTCAGAGTTATCGTCAACAATCTCTCTAAAACGCCAAATTTCAAGATCCCCTTTGTCTGCATTTATAATTACATCAAAGTTGTCATCAAATTCATATTTTTTACGAATCATCGTTTTAAACACATCTTCCAAAATCCTAATCATAGTAGGTCGGTCGATGTTTTTTTGCTGTGCAAAATCCGCAAATGATTCAATTAAGTTTCCGCTGTCCATTTTCCTTACATTATTTAAAAGAAATCAGTACAAATGATTTTTCTATATCGTTAAAAATTAATTCTATTTCTTCCATCTCAGTCTTTTTGCCTTTCTTCGTTTCTTTTAAAACCACAATCGTTTCTTTAGATACCGTTAAAAGTTTTCCAACTACTTCGTTCTCCGATTTTAAAGTAATCTTTAATCGTTTTCCTATTCGGCCCTGATACTGCCTAGTTAATAATAAGGGGTGATCCACTCCAGGAGAGGATACCTCTAGTATATATGCTTTTTCAATGGTCTCATTTTCTTCTAAATTATGACCAATTTGGCGACTAATACTGGCGCAAACATCAATATTTACCCCATCATCACCATCTATTAAAACAAGCACTTTTTGTTTAGCATCGGAACCCTTAATAACTACTTCTACTAGATAATATGAATTATCTGGCAAAAATTCTTGAGCGAGATTGGCTATATGTTGTTTTAAATCCATTTTATAAGACAATAAAAGAGGGGACTTGCTGTCCCCTCTTTTTGGTTTCCTTATACTTTACATTGCAAAAGTAGAAGATTAATATATTAAATCAAATAAAACAGCTTAGTTTAACCCACTATATTTTTAAAAAGAGAATTAGATATCTAAAAAACGGATTAGAGGTGGGTTCGGTAATGTTTAGGGTTATCTCCAAAATGCCGTTTAAATGCAGCCGTAAAATGGGTTGCATTTTTATACCCTATTTCATCTGCTATTTGATAGATCGCTAATTGCGGGTTTTTTAATAAGTATTTAGCTTTATTCATTCGCTCTATTACCGAAAATCTATTAATAGAGACCCCGAAAATATGCCTAAATTCTTTTTTTAATAGATATTCATTAAGCGTTACCTCTATAGCTAATTGTTTTGCTGTATAATGTTTCTGTAAATTATGCTTTATTATTTGGCTAGCCGTGTATGCTTTTTTTAATACTTTACT
>CAZGDC010000144.1:0-6328 GCA_964524405.1 uncultured Roseivirgaceae bacterium | reverse complement strand
CCATATTAACATTGAAATGCCGCGTACTTAGATTAATTCTACCTCTAATAAGGAGTCTGTTTTAATAACGTTGGCAAGTCCATTACTGGTGAGTCCTTTTATGGCCTTATCCCATTTTTTATTGCTTAATCCAACTTGTTCTTTAAGAATCATTAGTTCCATTTTGGTTTCTTTTTGAAGGATTGCGAATACTGTTTTTTCATCATCGGTTAACGCAAGGGTTTGCTTTTGCTCAGGTTTCATTTGAGGAAAAAATAGTACATCTTGAATAGAGTTAGAGTTGGTCATTATCATAGATAAACGATCGATGCCAATACCTAAACCTGCTGTTGGAGGCATGCCGTACTCAATGGCACGAAGAAAATCTTCGTCTAACACCATGGCTTCGTCATCGCCACGCTTGCCCAATTCTAACTGCTCTTCGAATCGAGCACGTTGATCGATTGGGTCGTTTAATTCTGAAAAGGCATTACAAATTTCTTTGCCATTTGCAATGGCTTCAAAACGTTCTACTAGCCCTTCTTTGGTGCGGTGTTTTTTAGCCAAAGGCGACATTTCTACAGGATAATCGGTAATAAATGTGGGCTGAATTAGTTGAGCTTCACAGTTTTCTCCAAAAATTTCATCAATCAGTTTTCCTTTACCCATTGAGCTATCAATAGGCACATTTAACTTTAAAGCGGTGGTTCTTAATTCAGCCTCATTCATTTCCGAAATATCAATGCCTGTAAAGTGCTCAATGGCTTCAAACATTGTATATCGTTTCCAAGGGCGTTTAAAATCAATTACATTTTCTCCAACTTGTACTTTGGTGGTTCCGTGTAATTCCATGGCTACTTGCTCAATCATTTCCTCCACCAAGTTCATCATCCAGTTATAATCTTTATAGGCCACATAAAGCTCTACTTGTGTAAACTCAGGGTTATGAAAACGCGACATTCCTTCATTTCTAAAATCTTTAGAAAACTCAAAAACACCATCATATCCCCCTACAATTAACCTTTTAAGATAAAGTTCATTGGCAATTCTTAGATACAAGGTCATATCTAAGGTATTATGATGTGTTTTAAAAGGCCGAGCTGCGGCTCCTCCATAAAGTGGTTGCAGTATAGGCGTTTCCACCTCTAAATAATCTTTTTCGGCCAAAAAATTTCGCATGGTATTAACCACTTTGGTGCGTTGTTTAAAGGTTTCCCTCACTTCAGGGTTCACAATCATATCAACATAGCGTTGACGGTAACGCATTTCAGGATCTGTAAAAGCATCGTGTAAATGCTTATTCCCCTCTTTATCGGTTGTTTCTTTTACAATAGGCAGTGGTTTTAAGGATTTGGTAAGCACAGTTAGTTCTGTAACGTGCACAGAGGTTTCTCCAACCTGTGTTTTAAAAACATATCCTTTAATACCAATAATATCACCTATGTCCAATAATTTTTTAAATACCGTATTATAAAGTGTTTTATCCTCCTCTGGACATATATCATCTCTACGAATATAAAATTGAATACGACCTGAAGAGTCTTGCAATTCTGCAAAAGCAGCAGAACCCATTATTCTTCGGCTCATGATACGGCCTGCTAATGTTACCTCTTTAAACGCCTCGGGCTTAGTTTCATCAAATGATTTTTTTATATCTTTAGCATAATGAGTAACTGGAAATAATTCTGGTGGGTAAGGATTTATTCCCAATTGCTCCAATTGCTCTTTCGCTTTTCTACGTCCGATTTCCTGTTCGCTTAATTGCATATTTTTAAAATTTAAGACCCGATAATAAACAAAGGCAAAAGTAAGGAAGATTACGGATTGGAAATGATGTTACTGGGTTAATATTTATACCGTATTTTTTTTTCTCCTATCTATCTCCATTTTTAATAACTTAAGCTCTCTGCTACTTTGCCCAGCCACCGAAGTGTTTTCTTCCGCTCTACGAATTAAGTAAGGCATTACAAATTTTATAGGCCCGTAAGGCACATATTTAGCCACATTATAATCTGCATTGCTCAATACAAAAGAAATATTATCGCTCATGCCATAAAGCTGGGCAAAAAATATGCGCTTATCAGCTCTTTCGATAGTGTGATTTTTCATCAACGCTATTAAGTACAAATTAGAGCGTTCGTTATGCGAACCACTAAATAATTCTATTGTATTAATATTTTCAACACAATATTTTAAACCTTCATTATAACTTTTATCTGTTATGTACTTATCTGTGCAAATAGGGTCTTCGTAGCCTTTAATGCCTGCCCGTTTTCTTTCATTTTCCATATATGCCCCGCGCACCAATTTGGATCCTAAAATAAATCCTCTCTCATGGGCCAATTGGTGCGCATTTTTAATGTTTTGCAAGCTCGCCCAACGGTACATCTGATAGGTATTAAAAACAATGGCTCTTTTCTTATTAAATTTTTCCATCATTTCATATATCAACTCATCAATGGTTTCCTGGTACCATGAATCTTCGGCATCTATTAATAATCGAACATTATTATCAAAAGCTGCTTGGGCAACAACCAGGTATCTGTTTTTTACTTTCTCAAACGATTTTTTTTCTGCTCCAGAAAGGGTTTTTTTTAACTGAATTTTCTCCATTAAATGAGCAGACCCCATGCCTGTAGGTTTAAATACACAATAAGGCACCTCTTCATTTTCTTTGGCATTTTCAATAGTTCTCAAAGTTTCCAATAAGGTGGCATCAAAAGCTGCTTCGTTGTGCTTGCCCTCTACGGAGTAGTCAAGAATGGCGCGCACCTTATATTTTGATAACAGGTGTACCACTTGTTTACTTTCCTCAATGCTCTCTCCACCGCAAAAATGTTCAAACACTGTTTTTTTGATTAGCCCTTTAACTGGCAAATTCATTTTTAGCGAAAGACTAGCTAGACCTGTACTAATTTTAGCTAATATGCTATTATTTACAATTCTAAATAACCAATAAGCTTTCTTTAGTTGCCAATCTGATTTAGCTACAAAAGCCAATTCTGTATTTTCAAAAGAATCACTTGAAATATTCGTCATACTTCTATAATTTATACCGCAAATATAAGGTTGCCTTTACGGTTTATTATAAGAGAAAAAGCTAAAATTATCTCAATAACACTACCTTTAAAAATTAATTGCAAAAACAGACAATATGAGTGAAAATCTTCCTGATTATATTCAAATATCTCAAAATTCTAAAGAATATGTTGACCTTTTTTTAGCAGAAAATTCTTATTCGCACATTTTTGTTTTGGTGGATGAGAACACACGAAAACATTGCTTACCTATTTTTAAAGATAGCTTTAGTTCGGCAACTATAATAGATATAAAAAGTGGAGAAGAATACAAAACCCTGCAAACTTGTATAGCTATTTGGAACGTGCTTACCCAAGCAAATGCCGATCGAAAATCGCTTTTAATTAACCTAGGAGGAGGAGTTATTGGTGATATGGGAGGATTTTGTGCTAGCACTTATAAACGAGGTATCGATTTTATAAACATTCCCACCACATTGCTCTCGCAGGTTGACGCCAGCATTGGGGGTAAATTAGGAATTGATTTTAATGGATTTAAAAATCATATAGGGCTTTTTAAGCTACCTATAAAGGTAATTATAGATACTGCTTTCTTAAAAACACTTCCACAGAATCAAATTAAATCAGGGTTTGCAGAAATGCTAAAACATGGGTTTATCTATGATAAAAACTATTTGCAAGAATTGGCCAAAATTGATATTAACAAAACCCATTGGGGAGAGCAAATAAAAAAGTCAGTTTTAATTAAAAATGAAATTGTTAGTACCGACCCAACAGAAAAGAATGAACGAAAGTTTTTAAATTTTGGGCACACTATTGGGCATGCTGTTGAATCTTATTTTTTAAATAATGGCTTGCCAATTCTGCACGGAGAAGCGATAGCACTAGGCATGATTGCCGAAACCTACTTATCTATAAAAAAAATTGGATTGAATAGAGACGAGAAGAAAGAAATAATCCGAGTGATAGATTCGTTTTTTGAAAGAGTTGAAATTCCTGCCAACGGAGTGGATGAGATTTTAAATAATTTAATGCAGGATAAAAAAAACAATAATTCGGAAATACAAGCCGTGCTTTTGAAACAAATTGGCATGGCAAAGCACTCTATAAAAATTTATAAACGAGACGTAGAAGAGGCGTTAAGCTTTTATGCTTCTAAGGGGGTTGTGAAGAAATAAGGTGGACAGAATAGAGGAGTTATTTTGTAGGCTAACAAGGCAAAAAACACAGGAATAGCATAGCTATGGCGAGACCCGAGCGAAGCGAACAGAGGAACACCGTTGAAAAACAAATTATTGCGAATAATTTTTAACGAAGTTAGCATGTAAAAGAACGAGTCTAAATGTATAGTTTATTTCTTCACAACCCCTAAATAAATCTATTATCAGTTCGCTTAAAATTTTGAAGTTCGCTTAATTGGGTACTTAATGAATCGCGTAAGTCAGCGGTTCGCTCACCCAATTTTTTAATGGAGTTTTTTCCAAGTTTACTAACAGCAAAAACGGCCACCGCTGCTCCTGCTAATAGCCCTAAAGTTAGTTTAGTTTTTTTTGTAGTCATATTTATTAAATTTAATCCTATAACACAATTAAACCCTAAAAAGGTTCAACACAATATACGCAAAAAATCATTAAATATTCAAGATATCTTTAGGTTTGCATAAATTTTATAACATTTGGAACAAGAACTACATATATCGTACCAACATAAATTTTTAGATTTAGGTAATATTCAAATACCGGGCTCTAAAAGTGAAAGTAACAGAGCCTTATTAATTAATGCATTGTGCCAACAGTCTGGCAAAATAAATAATTTATCGTCTGCCAGAGATACTCAATTAATGGAAGCTTTAATTGACTCTAAAGCCAACATAATTGATGTGCTAGACGCAGGTACTGTAATGCGATTTTTGACCACTTTTTTTTCTCTTACCAATAAAAATAAGCTTATTACAGGCACCCCACGTATGCAGGAGCGCCCTATTCAGCTATTAGTTGATGCTCTCAGAGCGATTGGTGTAAAAATTACTTACCTAAACAAAGAGGGTTATCCTCCACTTCAAACAGAAGGGTTTGCTAGCCAATTAACTAACGCCATTAGTATTGATGGCTCTATTAGCAGCCAGTATTTATCGGCTTTATTAATGCTGGCTCCTACGCTACCCAAAGGATTAATTTTAAATGTTAACAATGGAGCTACGAGTAAACCTTATTTACTTATGACTATCGCATTGATGAAACACTTTGGGGTAGAGGTACATATTGATGGAAACACCTATTCTGTAGCACCCAGTAATTATGCCTTTAAAGATTTTACGGTGGAGCCCGATTGGAGTAGTGCCAGTTATTGGTATAGTATTTTTGTGTTATCAGGTGCTGAGAAACTAGAATTACGAGGGTATCGAGCTAATTCTTTACAAGGCGATAGTGCCCTTGTTCAGCTAATGGAGCCCTTTGGTGTAAAAACTACGTTTAATGCACAAGGTGCGGTATTAAGTAAACAATTACCCAATCTGCCACACGCCATTGATTTTATCAACAACCCAGATTTAGCACAAACATTTGCAGTAATATGTGCAGCGTTAGAGCATACTTGTGTTTTTACGGGTCTTCACACACTAAAGATTAAAGAAACAGACCGTGTTGCAGCCATTAAAAAAGAACTGCAAAAAATTGGTGCTGATTTTATCGAAGAGAATGAAACGTGGACAGTAAAGCCTCCTACTGGGAAATGGAAGCGAAAAAAAGTATTTATTAATACTTACCACGATCATAGAATGGCCATGGCCTTTGCTCCATTGGCTTGTATGTTGCCAACTGTGGTAATAGAAGCACCCCAAGTTGTTAACAAATCGTACCCCAGTTACTGGAGCGATTTAGAAAAAGTAGGTTTTTCTACTTTTTAACTTGAATTAGAACCAATATTATTAAACAAAAAATGCAATATCCTGTAAAGTAAATTAACTACTCTTCATTTTTGCACTTTAATAAAATTAAAATTAAAATGGACAAGAAAAAAAACGTAAATATAAAACTGTTTAAAACAGTAGCTATACTCGAAGGAGTCTCATTTCTTTTACTTTTAGGGGTTGCAATGCCATTAAAATACGTATGGGGTTACCAAGAAGCCACAAAAATAATAGGCATGGTGCATGGCTTATTATTTATTGTATATGTATATATGGTTTTTATGTATAGAGAAGGACTTGGGTGGAATGCTAAAACAACAGCACTTGCATTAATTGCATCGGTATTGCCTTTTGCTCCTTTTGTGGTTGATAGAAAATTAATAAAATAATACGGATTAGCCAA
>CAZGDC010000143.1:3136-6428 GCA_964524405.1 uncultured Roseivirgaceae bacterium | reverse complement strand
AATAATCATTTATAGCATAGATTTATTCTTTGAAAATTCCATTAAAAGCGGAAAAAATTGTCCAAATTCATCATTAAATTCATCATAATATTTTTGGAGTTCGTCTGTGGAATTTTCCATGCCAGAGTTAAAAGAAGCTCGTTTCGCCATCCCTTGCATTACTTTTTCTATGCCTGCTATGTATTTATAATTATAAAGCCAGTTATTCTTTATCATATATGTTAATACATACTGCATACGTGTTGGTAAAGTATTGTGATAATAAGTTAAGGTTTGATAAATGCTTTCGGTATATGCTTCTAATTCAACTTTATGATAATTCAACCAATTTTTAGCTAAAAAATGATCGTAAAAAATATCAATAATAACGGCATTATAATGCCTATACCGTTTCCATAATCTCTTTTTGCTCTTTTTAACAATGCTATGCGTATCTGTAAAATGGTCAATGGCTCTATGCAATTTAATTCCTTTTTGAATTTCAATATCATATTTTTTCCATTGATTTCCTTTAATTGAATCAGCAATAAAATTACCAATCATTAGTTTTTCGTTATTGCCAGAAAGGTAAATATGTGCGAGGTAGTTCATTATTACTTATAGTTAGGCATAATACGCTAATTAATTGATTCTCTTTTGCGTTTCCAACGGTTATGTGTCCACAGCCAATTCGCTGGGTTTTCTTTTATATCACGTTCTATTAACTCGATGTACTTATGGGTAATTTCAAATTTTGCAGTTTCTTGAGGTTTATCATACATAAGCTCGGCACTGTATTGGTACTTGCCCCTACCCAGCCGATCAATTTTCCAATACACCACCGGGAAATTAAACCGTTTGGCTATCATTTCAATACTGGTAAAAACAGGGGTTTCTCTACCCATCAATTTGTGCCAATATGCATTATGGCTCGATGGGTTTTGATCGGCCAGCAATCCAATAGCGGTTAAATTACCCATATTCTCACGAATCTTGTTCATTGTATCTTCCATGGCATAAACACCACCACCAAAACGAGTCCTTATCTTAATCATTAGCTCATCAAAAAATTGATTTGTTACTGGTTTATAAATCCCTTTTACATTCGGAAATTCTTCAATCATATAGGCAATTGCTGATAACTCCCAGTTACCAAAATGGCCGATAGCCAATACAACACTCTGGTTTTCTGCATAGTATTTTTCTAAAATACGAACATCTCCCTTTTGCATGTGTGCTCTAATTCCTTTTTTTGAAATAGAAATAAGCTTAATGGTTTCTATAATTATGTCGAAAAAATTACGATAAAATTCGTCAAGAATATCGTTAATTTCTTTTGTTGATTTTGCTGGAAAAGAGTTTGATAAATTGGTTTTTACTAAACTAACTCGATAGCCAAGCATTTTATACCCAATACGATAAAAAATGTTTGAAATTAGATACAATACTTTAAATGGAAGCAGCGAGAGCAGGTATAGAATGGGATAAAGAAATATGTATTGTAGGGTTTTCAAAAGGAATTTTTATTTACAGATGCCTACCGATACCTGTTTGGCGAGAATAACGATAAGAATCAAATATAATAATTCCATCCAAACTTATCCTCTACAACGCCTAAACGAATGTCGGTTAAAGCCTTTAATAATTTTTGAGAGAATGCTCTTCCTGATTCGTCTAATTTATAGTCGATACCGTTATTAGCAATCACTTCAATGGGAGCAATGGTAGCCGCAGTGCCTACTCCAAATGCTTCTTTTAAGGCACCACTTTCTAGTCCTTTTACCATTTCTGTAACGCTTAAAGGTCTTTCTTCCACCTTCATTCCCCAGTCTTTAGCCAACGTGAGTACACTATCTCTTGTAATTCCATCTAAAATAGTATCTCCTATGGGGGCTGTTACTAGGGCATCATTTAAAATAAACATGATGTTCATTGTTCCCGATTCTTCAATTAATTCATGTTTTTGACCATCGGTCCATATTAATTGGTCGTAACCAGCATCTTGGGCTAATTTAGCAGGGTATAATGAGGCCGCATAATTGCCTGCTGTTTTTGCATAACCCGTACCTCCTTTTGCCGCTCTGGTATAATGTGTTTCCACTCTTACTTTTACAGGTTTAGAATAATAAGCACCTACGGGAGTGGTAATTATCATAAACTTATAATCCTTTGAAGGGCGTACGCCAATAAATGAGTCGGTTGCAAACAAAAAAGGACGAATGTATAAAGCAGTTCCATCTAAATCGGGCACCCATTGCTGATCTAACTTTAATAACTCACTTAACCCGCCCATAAATATTTCTTCAGGAATAGGAGGCATTACCATGCGTTCTGCCGACACATTCATTCGTTTATAATTAGCTTTGGGTCTAAATATGGAGATTTTACCATCGGCATGTTTGTATGCCTTCAGTCCTTCAAAAATGGATTGCCCGTAATGAATGGCGGGATTGGCAGGACTTAAACTTAGGTTGCCGTAAGGTTTAATATGCGGATTTTCCCATTCTCCGTTTTTGTAATCAGCCATAAGCATGTGATCAGAATACTCCTTTGCAAATTGGATGTTATTAAAATCAATGTTTGCAATTCTAGATTTATCTGTTTTATTAATGGCAATTTGGAGCGTATCCTGCATAATCGTTATCCGTTTTTATTCTTCACAAAAATAAAGCTTTTTTCCTACTAACCTCGGGCATTCCAAGGCACTTCTTTAACGCCTAATTCTTTTGCTACCATTCGGCTTAATACGAATAGATAATCTGATAAACGATTTAAATACCGAATAATAATTGGCTCTATGGCAACCGATTCTGCTAGCTTAATAGTGAGCCTTTCTGTTCTTCGGCATACACACCTTGCAATGTGGCAGTACGACACATTAATGTGCCCTCCTGGTAAAATAAAGGAAGTCATTGGAGTTAAAGTAGCCTCCATCCTATCCATCTCATCTTCGAGCAAGTTAATATCTGTCTCTAGTAAATCAGGCACTTTGTCTTTTTTACTTTCTTTATCCGTAGCTAAATTTGCTCCAATGGTAAATAATCGGCCTTGAATTTCTTTTAATAAGTGCCTGCGGTTGGCGTCCAATTGTGTATCTCTAATTAACCCAATATGCGAGTTTAGTTCATCAACCGTTCCGTAGGCTTCTAGCCTATCGTCCGCTTTGCTTACCCTTGTGCCTCCAAAAAGAGAGGTCTTACCCTTGTCGCCCGTTTTAGTATAAATTTTCATTTTTTAGATAGAATACACAAGATGTGTGATGTTTGATGTTTGATGTGTGATGTGTGTCTTTTTTTACATTTGACATCATACA
>CAZGDC010000143.1:0-3036 GCA_964524405.1 uncultured Roseivirgaceae bacterium | reverse complement strand
CCTTTTGCAATGTTACTTTTTTTAGAAATGCCTGAAATAAATCTCCAGGGAATAACGACCTGTAATGTTGCAAGGCAGTATTTGCGTATTGATCAAGCCCTATACTTATGGCTTCTAATATATAGGCTTCTAATAAAACTCTGCTATCTGGGTTATGGTTTAATGCCTCTTGCAAAATAGTATAGCTGGTATAATCATCGCTATTCTTATAAAACTGAGCTGCCCAAACAACCCCTTCGGTAAAAAAAGGATTTTGAGTGGCTAGCTTATTGGCATCCATCTTTGTGAGTTCCTCTTTATTCGTATTAAAAAACAACGCTTCTAACCGCTCCTCTTTAGAAAAACTAAATCCGGCTTCTATTAAATTATTAATTTGCGTATCTATATCAGAAACCAACCCACCGTAAGCCAACCGAATATTCAGCTTTAATAATTGTTCTAAGAGCAAATTTGCACCTGCTTTAGTAATAGACGGATCTTTTAAATTAATTTGGTCGTAAAATAATTTAGAAGCTGGTTTATTACCTATACCAAAATAGTAAGAAGCCAATTCCAAGGCTAGCTCATTTTTTAATGAGGCATCTCGTATTCTATCAAAGCTTTTTTTAACCGCAAACTCATCTACCCAAAGGCGTTGATAACGCGCTTTTAAGTAATTGTTTATATCATTATTAATAATTGAATCGCTATTGTTTAAAATAGACGAAAGCACTTGAACCATCACTATTGCCTTCACAGAGTCTTCCTTGTTTTCTTCTTTTGCTAGCTCCCAAGTTTGAATGGCATCGGTTAAAAAACCACCTTCGGATTGCGCTAAAGCTAATTGGGTATAAAAAGTCTTTTGCCCTGGGTTTCGAAATTCATTGGCAAGGAGAAAATATTCTTCTGCTTTTGAGTAGGCTTTTTTCTCCAAAAAAATAAGTCCTAATAGCTCAAAATACCTTGCTTGCTTATCACTACCCAAGGCACTCAATTTCTGCAAACGCATTAAACTATTAGTTATCTGCTCGTTACGCAATTCGTATAACGCCAATGCGTAATTTAACTCTTCGGAAGCAACTGAATTGTGTGTACTATCTATAATTTGAGAAACGGATTGGTAAGCACTAGGAGAATAAGGAATTAAATTATTAACCAATGCATTATTTAGCAAGGCAGCGTTCAGCATATTGTCTCCACCTATGGCACTATCTATCTGTGTTTGATAACCTAAAGCAGCGGCATTAATTACGCCTACCTCATTTAGGTTAGAAAAAAGAAAAGAGGAATCATAAGAGCTCATTGCTAAATTAGTTTTTAGCACTAAACTTAATGCATTGTTTTGAGCTGAATTTAATGATTTTACTGTTGAAAAATAATGCCAAGCAGAATCTAGCATATTCGACTTTCCAAATTGTAGTGCTAAATTATTCTTTATTTCATCTGATTTAAGGAGTGCTTTATTCCCTTTTTGCAGTGTAAATAATGCTTCAAAATAATTTCCTAAATCTGATTCTAAATTGGCTTTATTAATAAAAGATTGGGCTGTTGGCATTCGTTCTGCTGCAAGAGCAAAGTAACCAATTGCTTTTTCTCTATCATTATCCATGCTAAATGTGCCTAACTTATAATTACTCTTATGGTTTTTCTTGCTTAAATCAGCTCCGCGTTCATAAAAAAGAATGGCAATATTCTCCTCTTTAATATCTTCAAAATAGCTAGCAATAGAGTTATAATAGCCCCCTAATGAATACCAAATTGGATATTTTATATCTCGCATAAGCACAAGAGCCGTTAAAATAGCTACCCCAAGCACCCTGGATGATACATGAGGAAGATTTTGTGGTTGATACAAAATATTTTTTATGGAATGGCCTTCTTCTATAATAGAAATAAAATTATATAAAACATAAAATAAAAAAGTAGTACCAAATGCGAGCTGGGTAAAAATTACAAAATCGGAAATAATTTTTAATAAAGGGTCTTCTAAACTTAGTAATAAGTAATTGATTGTAATAAAAGAGATAATGGCAATAGCTAAATATAAAAGCACCCAAACTTGCTGATTAGCATTCACTTTTTTGTATAAAACAAATCGTTGGCTAATCCCCCACAAGCCTAATATGGCAGCTATACCAAGTAATAAAATGGGGTTTATCGTTATAAAATTCCAACTAATTACATGTGTAATTTGAAGATAAGAAAGCAGTACATTTAAAAGATAAATGAGTGTAATTGCTAAAAAATGCTTAATTCTATTATTGCCTCTATCCTCCTTACCCGATGCAATGGCTAAAATAAAGCCATTCACAATTTCATGACCCACCATAAATATAAATAACAGCACTACCATATAGGGTGCCAATATGCCATAACTAAAGAGTAAATTTAAAGGGGCTTTTACTGGGCTTACTCCAATTACTACACTTATAAAAATGCCCATAATTAGCACCAATGAAACAAGCCTAATGCCGAATGAAACATTTTTACCAAAAGCTTGAAAGTAATATGCAGGTGCAATAAATAAGAGAAATATGCCCATCAATATCCAATTATCATTTATTGCTGCCAGTTTAAGCATTTCGGGATGAATGAAAATAATAAAAAAGAACGTGAGTGTAGCAAATAATATAAACCCAAATCTATTAAAATAGGTAATTAAAGCTAGCACTAAGGCTACCATCATAAAAATTAGAACAATAGCAATTTCTTTAAACCATGCGGTACTTGGTATTTCACCACCTGATACAAATTCTTTAAATGTGATTAATTGTTCTGTAAATGAAAAGCTAAATGGGCCAACATCAATGGTTTGAGCAATTACATCTACTGTGGTTTTTTGGCTAAAGGTATGCCAGCCTATTAAGCCATCAGCACCAATGGCTATTAAAATGGCTGCACTTATAATTAGCACTAGTAATGAAATAAACAGTACAGAGGTAATTTGTTTTAAGGGAGCATCCCAGCTAAGCCAAAAAAGATATTTACGCATAAGTTAGTATATAAGTCGCCAAAGTTATGAAATATGGCTTATTTATAATTGGTATAACCGTATTA
>CAZGDC010000142.1:0-6442 GCA_964524405.1 uncultured Roseivirgaceae bacterium | reverse complement strand
CCCATTGATAGTGCCGTAAACATGGCAGCATACACTAAGCCACAAGGCAATAGGCCATTAAGCATGCCAATAAATAAGGGGGCCATTTTCGACTTGCTTTTTAATAGGGGACCAAGCCTAGATTTAACAAATATATAAATACGATTAAAAAAACCATTTAGTGGTAAATCAAAATGTTTGTATTTTGTAAATAATACGATAGTAAGCATTATAAAACCGGCTCCTATTGACAACGATTGTTGCCAACCAACAAGTGCAAAACTATGACCTACAAACCCAATTATGGCTCCTATTGCGGTATAGGTAATACCCCTACCTATATTATATAAAATTTGATAATTAAACTTATTATTGGGTAATGATAATACAATAGGGCCGCACATGCCTATACAATGAAAGCTTCCTAAAAAACCCATAAAGAGTGCGCTCAAGTACATGCTTATTTAATAATTATAAATTCTTGATAATATTTTTTGCCCTCTTGCTCCCATGTAAGTTTTGCAATCCACTTACCCGTTTTTTGTGTTGAAAAGTCTATTTGTTGTGTGCCATTTACACCAAGCGCTATGGCTACTCTTCTGTCTTGCGATCCATCGGAAGGCCTAAAGAAATGAATAACCCCTTTGGGTTTAACCTCTGTCGGAAAGGTTAGTTCTACAAAAGTGTTTTTTAGTTTAAGGGAGGGTTTTCCAACTAACTCTTCTGTGTTTTTTAGCCTATTTATCTGCTCTTGATAAACAATTTCTTGTTTATAATAATCCTCTGCAACCAAGTTTACATCTACCGAAAAAGCAAAAACAACAAACGATACTATAGCTATCACAAATAAGCTATAAAATAAGAATATACTCTTTCCCCAATTCATCTATTTTAAATTAAATGGCCCCAAGAAATTTGTTTTTGCTGTTTGTACTAATTCCCCCTGTTGATATACATCAATGATAAGAGGCGTTTTAGCATTGTGTAAATCTACTTTTGGTATTATTATAAAGAATATGGATTCAAAGGTACTATTGGATTCGAGATGAATTTTATTTTTGCCTACTTGTTTTATAGTTGCACTAGGAAAATCGCGTATTTTAACCTCTAAATCAATTGGTTCAAAGCTTTTATTAATAAATGATATATTAATTAAATTTTGAATATCTCCTGTTTCTGTTTTTTGATATAATTGCCCTGGTACTCGTAAAGCGGTTACATCTATCACATTTCTGATTGTAAGCAAGGCTGATAAACCTACAATTAATACGGCTAAAACAAGGGTATATCCAACTACCCGTGTTGTAAATATTTTTTTGGTTCCTTCTATTATATTATTATAAGAAGCGATGCGAATTAAGCCTGTAGGCTTGTCTATTTTAAGCATCACCTCATCACAAACATCCATACAGGCGGTGCAGTTTACACATTCTAACTGCGAGCCATTTCTAATATCAATTCCTGTAGGGCATACGTGCACGCATAGTTTACAATCAATGCAATCTCCTTTATCATTATTAATTTCCGCTTTTTTAATTTTTCCTCTAGGCTCGCCTCTTTTAAAGTCGTAACTAACGGCCATAGAGTCTTTATTCATAAGCACTCCTTGTAACCTGCCATAAGGGCAAACTGCAATGCAAGCTTGTTCTCTAAAATAAGCAAATACCCAAAAAAAGATGCCTGTAAAAAACACGAGCCCTATAAATCCACTCCAGTTTTCGGCAGGCGGTTTAGTAACAATATTTATGACACCCTCAACACCAATGAGGTAGGCCATAAGCGTATGTGAAATTAGTATAGAGATAGCTATAAAAATGGTGTGTTTCCCAACACGTTTCGCTATTTTATTCGCATTCCAAGGGGCCTCTTCAAGCTTGCGTTGTTTTTTTGCATCGCCATCAATCCAGTACTCAATTCTACGAAAAACAAGTTCCATAAAAATGGTTTGTGGGCAGGCCCAGCCACACCAAATTCTTCCAAAAACGACCGTAAACAAAATTATAAATACGAAAAATGTAATAGAGGCCAAGCCAAATAAATAAAAATCTTGTGGCCAAAACGGGATGCCAAAGAGTATAAATTTGCGCTCAAAAATGTTGAATAGCAATAATGGTTGCCCTCCTATTTTAATAAAAGGGGCACTAAAAAGCAACCCTAATAATATAGTGGCAACAATACCTCGTTTGGTATAAAACTTTCCTTTGGGCTTTTTAGGGTAAATCCAAAGCCTTTTCCCATCTTTATCAACAGTTCCTATGGTATCACG
Organism: uncultured Roseivirgaceae bacterium; assembly: GCA_964524405.1. Classification (GTDB taxonomy): domain Bacteria; phylum Bacteroidota; class Bacteroidia; order Cytophagales; family Cyclobacteriaceae; genus JAKISE01. The sequence goes on along the minus strand of CAZGDC010000142.1, from coordinate 4,197 downwards.
AAACTGCTCATCATACTCATAAAGGCTCTCTTCTCCCATTTAATTTGTTTATAACCTTCCTTTCTCTCCCATCTATTTCATTTTTAGATAAGACAAAGTTATCATAGAAAAGCTAGTAGTGCTCTCTTATTTACTTCCACAAGAGATTTACGTTAAACGGTCTATTCTTCCAAGCAAGCTAGTTCCATTCGTTATTCTGCTATTGGTTCTGAATTTTCGGTTGTTGGTTCTGTTTCGCTAGCAGGTTCTGCCTCGTATAACGTTCCTTGTGGTGCTTTAGCATCAGCAGGGTTAGAGCCTACTAAGGAGATAATATAGATAGATACATCTCTAATATCGGTTGGCGATAATTGAGATTTCCAAGAAATCATTCCTTTATTGGGTATCCCTTCCGAAATAGAGGTAAATACATTTTTGATATCGCCCCCATGCAGCCAATAATTATCAACTAAGTTTGGCCCAATTGCGTTGCCTTGGCCAACGGCTCCATGGCAAGCCACACAATTACGACCATAGGTTTTTTGACCTGCTTCAATCATGGCAGCATCGGCTGTATATACTAAGGTGGTTTCATCAAACCCTCCAGCTTCTTTATTTGCACTTTGTTGTGCTAGTTTAAAGGCATTCGCTTCTTCCATTTCTATGGCATACTCTTCTTCTTGTAATGGAAACCAGTCGATAAAATGATGGCCAACTCCGTAAATTACTCCCCAAATAATGGTTACATAAAATAGCCATTTCCACCAAGGTGGCAGGTGGTTATCTAACTCTTGAATGCCATCATAACTATGCTCCATTAAAATGCCTGCTTCTTTTTCAACGGGAGCTCTGTTGTTGGCTATTTCTAAAAAGCGTTGCCATAAGCTATCTGCTTTAGCGGCATCGTTAGTGGTTTTGGCAGGCTGATTTACTTCTAGTTTTTTAATAACCTGAAGTGCATAAATTGCCACCATTAACACAAGTACTGCCACAAGGGCTACTAAAGCAACAACAAATATCATAATGCCCGAATTATCATCTGCTACTTGTGCATTGCTGCCTAATGCCGTAAGTATAAACATCAATGTAATTGCCCAATATGCGTTTTTACGAACAAATTTGGAAGGATTCTGAATTTTCATTTGTTTATTTTTTTTCTTGTGATTTATCGTCTGCTACTGTACCATCATCAAGCGGCATATCGCCCATTTTTTTTATAAATCCTTTATCGGCTTTAAATACCCAGTAGAGTAATATTATAAAAAACCCAAAAAATATTCCTAATGAAATTAATGGCCCTACGGTTATATGCTCTGCTCCTTCAAAATAATGTTTAAACATCTCTAGTTATTTTACATTTATATCTGTACCTAATCGTTGTAAATAAGCAATTAGTGCAATTATTTCCTTATCGCTACTGGTTTCAATATCTCCAGCATTAAGATCGGCAGCAATTTCATCTGCTTGTTTTCTAAGGTCGTCATTGGCCTTGGCTGCATAGCCTTCAGGGTAAGGCACTCCTAATGTTTGCATAACTTCAATTTTTCGTTCGGTTGTGCTAATATCTAAGGTGTTTTCGTGCAACCACATGTAGTTGGGCATAATAGAACCAGGAGAAGTAATTCGTGCATCATACATGTGTTGGTAATGCCACGAATTGGGTTTGGCGTTTTTATTGCCTAATCCTGTTCTGTGCAAATCTGGGCCTGTTCTACGCGATCCCCATAAAAATGGGTGGTCATATACAAACTCGCCTGCTTTGGAATATTCACCGTATCGTTCTGTTTCACTTCTAAATGGCCTTATCATTTGCGAATGGCAACTTACGCAACCTTCTCTTATGTAAAGGTCTCTTCCTTGTAGTTCTAAAGGAGTATAAGGCTTAACACTCGCAATGGTTGGTATATTTGATTTAACCATATAGGTAGGAATCATCTCGAAAGCACCTCCTATTAAAATAGCTACCAATGATAAGATGGTAAACTGAATGGGTTTTCTCTCTAAGGCGGCATGAAATGTGCCCCCTTTTATTACCACTTTTTCAAGTGCTGGAGCTTCTGCATCTTCATTGGCAATAAAAGAACCTCCTTTTGCTGTTTTTATTAGGTTAAAAACCATAATTAGTACCCCAATAAAGTATATCAAACCTCCCAATGCACGAAGCATATAGAAAGGCAATATTTTGGTTACTGTTTCTAAAAAGTTTGCATACTGCAAAAAGCCATCGGGGGTAAATTGTTTCCACATTAAACTTTGTACAACACCTCCCCAATATAGAGGGAGTGCATAAATAAGAATGCCTAACGTACCTAACCAAAAATGCAAGTTTGCATATTTAGTAGAGTATAGTTTTGTATCCCACATGCGAGGAACCAACCAATACAACATACCAAATATCATAAACCCATTCCAACCTAGCCCACCAATATGTACGTGAGCAATAATCCAATCGGTATAGTGAGTAATTGCATTTAAGTTTTTTAATGCAAGCATAGGGCCTTCAAAGGTTGCCATGCCATAAGCGGTAATTGCAACTACAAAAAATTTCAAAACGGGGTCTTCTCGCACTCGATCCCACGCACCACGCAAGGTCATAAGCCCATTAAGCATACCTCCCCAAGAAGGGGCAATAAGCATTAAGGAGAAAACAGTGCCTAATGTTTGTGCCCAATTAGGTAATGAGGTATATAATAAATGGTGAGGCCCAGCCCATATATAAATAAAAATAAGCGACCAAAAATGAATAATGGACAACTTATAGGAAAAAACAGGCCGATTAGCGGCTTTAGGTAAATAATAGTACATTATGCCTAAAAAAGGTGTGGTTAAAAAGAACGCCACCGCATTATGCCCATACCACCATTGTACCAGTGCATCTTGTACCCCTGCATAAATAGAGTAACTCTTAAATAAACCAGCTGGTATTGCCATGGAGTTAACAATATGCAGTACTGCTACGGTAACAAACGTTGCAATGTAAAACCATACAGCTACATACATGTGCCGCTCTCTACGTTTAATAATAGTGCCAATCATATTAATACCAAATACCACCCATATTAAGGTAATGGCAATATCAATGGGCCATTCTAGTTCAGCATATTCTTTTGAGCTTGTATAGCCTAATGGTAATGTTATTACAGCCGCTAATATGATAAGTTGCCAGCCCCAAAAATGAATCCAACTTAATGTGTCATTAAACATCCTCGCTTTTAATAAGCGTTGTAAGGAGTAGTAAATGCCTGCAAACATGGCGTTGCCTACAAAGGCAAAAATAACCGCATTGGTATGTAAAGGCCTTAATCGGCCAAATGTTAGCCAAGCCGTATCTAGGTTAGCTGCTGGAAAAAATAGCTGGGTGGCTATTGTTAAACCAACGAGCATACCAATAACCCCAAATACTACCGTTGCTATAATAAAATATTTTACAATTTTATTATCATAACTAAACTTTTCAATACTCATAGGTTTATTTTATAGGTTAATGCACCAAGCTCAAGCGACAAAAATAAATAAGCTACCATTATAAATTACTGACTTATGTCATACTTTTTAGATTATTATACATTTTAAAGCCTGTTTTTCTATTTTTTGTTTCATATTTCAGTAACTTGAAATTATTAGTACTTTGTATAAACTCTTAGCTTTTGGGCAATTAAATTATAGGGTTACCCATTTAAAGCGCAGAGATTTTATTCTAAAACTGACTTCAATCTACTGAATCGCAATTTTTGTCAGATTCTCGAATTAGGTTATGTGTTTTGCAAATTATAGGATATCAATGGTTTGAGACTTAAATGGGTAACCCTATTAAATTATATGAAACTAAAAATTTTTTGGATATTGCTTATTGCGTTACTGCTTATAAAGCAGCAACCGTTGTGGGCAACGACTCAACCAAAAGATACCTTAACCACAATAAAGTTAGGCTTTGTTTTGCCTGATGGGGTGCATAAGGTTAAGATACCATTTGAGCTAAACAATAATTTAATTATTATTAAGGTGCTCCTAAATAATGCCATTCCTTTAAAATTTATTTTAGATACGGGCGTTAGAACGACTGTACTAACAGAAAAAACGTTTACCGATTTACTTAATCTTACCTATTCGCGTAAAATTACAATTCCTGGAGTAGGGGGAGAAAAACTTATTGATGCCTATGTAACTAATAATGTAACGTTAAAAATTGATGAAATTATTGGACGAGGACACGCACTC
>CAZGDC010000141.1:2860-6449 GCA_964524405.1 uncultured Roseivirgaceae bacterium | reverse complement strand
AATTTCATAGGCTGCTGTGCCATTTGTTCTATTGCCAAAAGTTTTACAATTGTCAAATGCACTTAATTTATAAGCAAATTGTTCGGCATTACTCACGCTTCTATTATTGATAAGAAGATAGACATTATTGTTTTTGAGGTAATCTTTCAGAATGTTTAGTAAAATATCAGAGTTCCTGTTTCCTCCACCTCCATTGTCTCGTAAATCTATAATAAGATTTTTCTTTGTGAGTGTGCCTTCTAAAGATTTGTAGAATTTCTCTGCTTCAGAAAGTGTTGGATGCCAAGAACTGAAGCTTCCAATTTTTAGATAGGTAATTTCTGATGAAATCTCTTTACGCAGATAATTAGATTCGGGATATAGTGACACCGAGAAATTAGGTTGTGAAGGGTGTTTTTGAAAACCAGTTGTTAGAAAAACACCATTTTCAATTCTCTCAGTGTGAGCAACCATTCTTTTAGAACCCAAGCTTCCTCCTACGGCTAATAAATAATTATTTCCATAAGGGATGAGCGTATATAAAACTTCTCCAATTTTCCATAATTTATTTTTAGATTCTAAAACAATTGCTCTATAAGTAGTGCCTTTTGATACTTTATAAACTCCAAGTTTCATATAATCATCTATTGAATAAATACCTTCAATCGACTTAATTGGCTGTTTTTTAAGAACGATTATCAAACTATCTAAACTAATAGTAGGTCTAGGATAACTATTAAATAGTTTTGAGTTTTCAAAAATTTCGAATTTGATGGAGTCGTTCTTTATTTCTTTATTTGCTCCTTCATTTAGTCCATAAACCCTAGAATGATTGTCGGTTAAAGAAAGCATTAATTTATTTAATTGCACAAAACATTCATAGTCGGAATTTAGGTTTTTTATTTCTTCCTCGGTTTTTATTAATTGATTAGAATAAGTTGTTTTATTAAGTTTATAAGAAGGTGTTTTTTTTATCTGTTTATTTAAAAATTCCAACTCTTTTTTACAGCCACACTCATTGTTTTGGGCTTGCACAAGTGCCATTGAAAAGGTTAAAAAAAGGAGTGTAATGAATGATTTTGCTAATTTTTTCATATTGAATATATTTAAGGTCTGGTTATAAAGGTTTGTGTTGGATAAAAAACAATAATTGTCGGATTTGGTATTTAACTAATTTTTAATTTTATATTTCCAATAAAAAATATAAAAAGTTCCGAGAATTGTTGGAAGAGTCCAAGCGATTAAGTTTCCAATTCCTAATCCAGCAATAATAAAAGCTGTAATTGAGGCTATTAATGCACCTATCATTTTTCCAATATGCGATATTAACCAAGCATTTTTTGTGTTTCTCGAATTTCTAAAAAATCTAAAATCCTTAATTGTTAATAATAGGCCAAAACCGCCAAAAAACAATTGTAGTACACTAAATGGAATATTATTCATAACTCCATAAATTCCAATTGCAACCATTATTGAAGAAAATAAAAGCATACTTCCAGAAATCATTTTGTCAATCCAATCGGCTTTCTCTTTTGTTTTAAAAGTCAAAGATCTATTTCCTGCTAAAACAAGATATATTGTAAACAATCCGATTAAGAATAAAAATAAATTTTCGTGATTAGGCATCCAAGATATTGGCATTGATATGAGCGAACTGGTTATCATTCCAATGGAGAATAGTTTCCCCATTTTCTTATGCATTACACTCCCTTTCTTAACTAGGATACTTCCTATTCCTGTAATTAATCCCATTCCGCCAAAGAATGCGTGAATGTAAATCATAATCTTAATGGTGTCTTCCATTTGTTTTTAATTAAGTTTAACCATTCGAAATTCAGATTATATTTCTGTTTTCAAAAGAATATGTTTCTGAACTGTTGTTTTTTGGAGATGAATTGTGCCATTAGGGCTAACGCCTCGCTAAAACCACTCATGTAATTGTTTTAACAGTACCTATTAATTGGAGTAGTATCTTACTAACTTTCCACCTCAATTAAAATTAACTTCTAATGAAGCAAATTATACTCATAGGCTGCCTTGTTTTAGCAACCATTTTTACAAGTGTAGCGCAAGAAACCTTTCAACGAAATGATGTTCGTGACGAACGGTCAAACGCCTATGCACTTACCAATGGTACCGTGGTGGTTGATTATAAAACCACCATTAAAAATGCTACTTTACTAATTAAAGAAGGTAAGGTAGTACAAGTGGGAGTAGGTATAAACATTCCTAAAGGGTATGTTGTTATAGATATTCAAGGTAATTACATTTATCCTTCCATTATCGACCCTTACACTAATTATGGATTGCCCATCGAAAAATCTAAACGAGGGCCAAGCCCTTGGAGTAGTGCCGAGCAAGTGCAATCTACCAATAAAGGAGCATTCAATAGTAACGAAGCTATCAAAGCCGAATACAGTGCCGCTAATAATTTTAGTGTGGATGCTGAAAAAGCGAAAGCATTAAGAGCGCAAGGGTTTGGTGCTGTGCTCACGTACCGGGCTGATGGCTTAGCTAGGGGCACCGGAGCACTCGTAACGTTAAATACCGATAGGGCTAATAAAGTGCTATTAAATGAGCAAGCTTCCACCAATTATTCATTTACCAAAGGAAGTTCCAAGCAATTATACCCAATATCTACCATGGGCTTTATTGCTGTTTTACGCCAAACCTATTTAGATGCACAATGGTATCAAGCACAAACCCCTCGCCCTTTTAAAGATTTGAGTTTAGAACATTGGATTTTGTCTCAATCGTTGCCCCAGTTTTTTGATACAAAAGGATGGATGGAAGCCCTACGAGCGGATAAATTAGGAGACGAATTTGGTGTGCAATACATTATTAAAGGTGGAGGAGATGAGTACCAACGCATGGTAGATATAAAAGCAACGGGTGCTCAATTTATCATTCCATTGAACTACCCCGATGCGTATGATGTGGATGATCCTTTTGATGCCAAAGAAGTATCGTTAGCTAAAATGAAACATTGGGAAATGGCCCCCACAAACCCTTCGGTATTGGCATCAAACGGAGTGGTTTTCGCCTTTACCGCCAAAGGATTAAAATCAACAAAAGATTATTTACCCAATGTACGTAAGGCCATTAAAAATGGATTGAGCGAACAAGCTGCCTTAAAAGCAATGACCTACACACCTGCCGTAATGTTACGTGCTACTCATCAATTAGGTAGTTTACAAAAAGGAAAAATTGCCAACTTTATTATCACCTCCGAACCCATTTTCGATAAAAAATCAAACATACTTGAAAACTGGGTGCAAGGAACACGTTATGCGTTTAAACCACTTGAAAAATTAGATTTTGCAGGCAAATACGATTTGTCCGTGGGAGACACTCTGTATAAAATGGAAGTATCTGGTAAAGTTGGAAGCCAAAAGGCTACGATTACAATCAATGATTCTATCAACATTAAACTCAAATCTAAGTTTAGTAAAAATTTAATCGAATTCAATTACTCGCCCCAAGATAAAGAGGGGTTGGTGCGACTTACAGGGTGGACAACCGATAAAGGTTGGGAAGGAAAAGGTCAATTAATAGAGGGGAGCTGGATTAACTGGACTGCCGTTAGAACAGGTGATCTTGATCCTAAAGA
>CAZGDC010000141.1:0-2760 GCA_964524405.1 uncultured Roseivirgaceae bacterium | reverse complement strand
TGGGGTCAATAATTTATCCTTTTGTTGGTCATGGAAATATTGAAGTGCCTAAAGTAGAAACTGTTTTATTAAAAAATGCAACGCTTTGGACGAACGAATCGGAGGGGATAATAGAGCAAACAGATATTTTATTAATAGATGGAAAAATTTCTAACATCGGAAAAAACCTTTCCGCTTCGGGTGCTAAGGTTATTGATGCCACAGGCAAGCATGTTACCTCAGGCATTATTGATGAACATTCTCATATCGGAGCATCCTCTATTAATGATATTGCCACAAACTCTGGTATGGTTCGTATTGGCGATGTGCTAAACCCAACTGATTATAATATTTATAATGCGTTGGCGGGTGGAGTTAGCGTTGTGCAAATATTGCACGGTTCTGCAAACCCAATTGGAGGTCAATCGGCATTAATAAAATTACGTTGGGGGTCAAACCCCGAAGGAATGAAGATTAAAGGAGCTGATGGCTATATAAAATTTGCCTTGGGCGAAAACGTAAAACGTAGTTCTAATCCAAATTCTGTCCGTTTCCCGCAAACTCGAATGGGCGTAGAGCAGGTTTATGTAGATGCTTTTTCAAGTGCAGTAGCGTATGATAAAAAGTGGAAAGCGTATAATGGGCTTTCTAAAAAAGCCAAAGCTGGGGCATTGGCACCACGCAGAGATTTAGCGATGGAAACGATGTCTGAAATAATCAATAAAAAACGGTTTGTCTCTTGCCACTCCTATGTGCAGTCGGAGATTAATATGTTGATGAAAGTAGCAGACCAATTTGATTTTAATATAAATACATTTACCCATATTTTAGAAGGCTATAAAGTAGCAGATAAGATGAAAGCACACGGTGTGGGAGCTTCCACTTTTTCTGATTGGTGGGCGTATAAATGGGAGGTGCGTTATGCCATACCTTATAATGCAGCCATTATGCATAATGCGGGTTTAGTAGTAGCTATTAATTCAGATGATGCCGAAATGGGCAGAAGATTAAATCAAGAAGCCGCCAAATCGGTAAAATATGGAGGGATGAGTCAAGAAGATGCCTGGAAAATGATAACACTTAACCCTGCTAAATTACTTCATTTAGATGATAGAATGGGCAGCTTAAAAGTAGGTAAAGATGCCGATGTGGTAGTTTGGTCCGGCAATCCGCTTTCGGTTTATAGCAAGGTAGAAACCACCATTATAGATGGCGTTATTTATTTTGATAGCCAAAAGGATGCAGAGATGGATGTATGGATTGAAAAAGAGCGAGCTCGATTAATCCAAAAGATGAAAGCCGCAAAAAAGAACGGTAGTGAAACGCAAAAGCCAAAAGGAGAAAAGCCCAAATCTTTTCATTGCGATGATCTAACGGTTGACCTTACTACTTTAAACCAATAAGAAAATGTTTGATATAAATAAACAAAAACCAGTAACCATTAACGTCATTCCTGCGCAGGCAGGAATCTGTTATTTGAAAAGCAGTCGGATTTTTTTCGGCCACATTCTTTTTCTACTATTACTAGTATCAACTGCAATGGCTCAATTGCCTCAACCGGCAGAGCCACAATCGCAAGCCATTTTATTAACAGGAGGTATAGCCCATATAGGAAACGGGAAAGTGATTAAAAACTCATTAATTGCTTTTGACGAAGGAAAAATAATATTTGTTGGAGATGCAAGACTTTCTAAAATTGATGTAGCAGGTTATAAAGTAATTGATATTGCTGGCCAACATGTTTACCCTGGGTTTATTTTGCCAAACTCTAGCCTTGGTTTAGAAGAAGTTAGTGCGCTAAGAGCCACTAGAGATGCCTATGAAACAGGGCAGCTGAAGCCCCATATACGCTCGTTGGTCGCCTATAATACGGATAGCAAAATCCCTCCAACGTTAAGGTTTAACGGAATACTAATGGCAGAAACGACCCCCCAAGGAGGCCGGATTTCGGGCACTTCATCAGTAATGAACTTAGATGGGTGGAACTGGGAAGATGCTGTGCTAAAAGCAGATGTGGGCATTCATATGAGCTGGCCTAGCCGAATGGGAGGGCATTTCGATTTTGCTACCTTTACATGGATCCGAGAACCTAATAAAAAGTATGAGAGTCAAGTAGCTGATTTGGCTACGTTTTTTAATGATGCTAAGAGCTATTCCGCCTCAACTAACAAAGAGCGTAACCTTAAATTAGAAGCAATGGGCGGTTTATTTGAGGGAAGCAAGTTCTTATATATTAGAGCAAATTCTGCCAAAGAAATTGTAGAAGCCGTTCGATTTGGGCAAAAATATAGCGTGCCGAAAATAGTAATTTTAGCAGGTACAGAAACATTAGATGTCGCCTCCTTTTTAGCGGAGAATAAGATACCAGTATTGCTTCCTAATGTACATAGCTTAGCAGGTAGCGATGAAGTAATTAAACTACCTTATGAACTCGCTGGACTGCTGACTAAAGCAGGTGTTACCGTTGCACTTTCGCATAATGGCATGTTAGCCAGAGCAAGAAATTTGCCTTTTTATGCAGGCACTGCCGCAGCTTATGGATTAGGTAAAGAAGAGGCCGTGCAGCTTATTACGCTAAATGCCGCTAAAATTTTAGGTATTGATGATGAAGTGGGTTCGTTAGAACAAGGCAAGCGAGCTACACTATTTGTATCTAAAGGCGATGCTTTAGATATGATGACCAACGATTTAACCTATGCTTTTATTGATGGTAAAACCATTCAATTAAATGCAGAGCAACAAGCCTTGTATAAACAGTATAGTGAAAAGTATGCGGATTAA
>CAZGDC010000140.1:0-6574 GCA_964524405.1 uncultured Roseivirgaceae bacterium | reverse complement strand
TTTTTGTTAATTTATTCATATTAATATTGTTATTGGGTTACTGGCTAATTAGTTATAAATAACGATTAACCGATTACTCCATTATTTACCCATTAAAAAATTTACATAAGCAACACTTACATTTCGATCTGCCCTCGCTTTTTCGAGTTCAAGCGCATATTGCAATAAAGTACGATCCATTTCAATTACATCATATAAATTAGTTTCAGCAGAGGTATATTCTGCCATTAATAAATGAAGTGCTTGTTGTGCATATTTTTTTAATTTAATATATAAAGCCACCCTGCGCACCGCATCATCATAATCGCGAAATCCATTTGCCAAGCTTGTTTTTAACACATTCGAAAGATTTTCTTTTCTTAAATTTATCCCTTCTTTAGCAATCTCTTTTTCTTTTATTAAGGCCGTATATTTTTTTCTGTATAATGGAAGTTTTACTCCAATAGTGGGCAAAATTGCATCTCGCCCATTATCGTTGCCCGCATAATCTAATCTATCTCCTACAACTATATAATTTAGCCCAATTGTAAAGGAGGGTGCGCCCGTTTTTTTTGCAGCAATAAGCTCTTGGTCGTACGATAAAAGTTCGTGTTCTAGGCTAAGAATAGATGGGCTACTAATGACCACCGAATCTTTTAATAACTCCTTACTAGCAGGTAGCACTTCGCTCCATAAAACTGCTGGAAAAGTAATCTCTCCCTCTAGTTTCGTATTAAGCAACTGCTCAAATTTTGATTTTAATGGCTGTTCACTATCTTTTAAATAGGCCAGTTGGTTTTCCAACGCTCCTAGTTCCATTTCTACCCGTAACACATCCACCATAGAAGCCTTTCCAGATTCAAACTTAATAGTTGCCAGTTCTTTCATCGTTTGTAATAACCCAATATTCTCTTCTGTAATTACGATAGATTTACGCAATACATACATGCTATTATAGGTACTAGCCACTTCAAAATTAACGCTAGAGCGCTCACTATTAAATTGTTCTAATACGGCCTTGGCTCGTTCAATTATTGCTTTTTGTTGTGCATCTAACTGGCCAAACCAAGGAAACGATTGCGACAGCCCAATAGTGGCCTGCTGTGGCCCAACTCTGGTTTCAACAGGGCTAATAAAATAACCGAACCCAAATTGCAAATCGGGCAAAGCACCAATTTGTGGGGCTCTTTGCTTTACCATTTCATATTGTTTATATAATGATTTTATGCTGGGGTTATTAAGAGCAGCCGTATCTTGATATACTTGCAATGGGGTTTGTGCTTGTAGGCTTGTAAAGCTAGAGACGATACTTATTATTATAATAATCGACCTTTTAAGGTAAATCCCCCTTTCTAATTCGTTATGCTGATTAAAACCTTTTGGCAAAACGAAGAATCTGCTCTGATTGAAGCGATTCTTCGCCCTATAAACAAGGGCAAAAATCAATGACCTAATTTTAGAGCGCTGAATGACGTTTATTTTTTTAATTGTTTCCATAATCAACTCTCCTCTCATTTCAATCCTCTTTCTTTCCAACTACTATAAAGTACGGGCACAATAAACATCGTTATTACCTGTAATAGCATGCCGCCAAAAGCAGGAATTGCCATAGGCACCATAATATCAGCCCCTTTACCTGTAGAAGCAAGCACAGGAATTAAGGCTATAATAGCAGTTGCAGTAGTTAATACTGCAGGGCGAACCCGCCTACTACCCGCTTGTATTACCGCTTGCTGAACAGCCATTTTTGTTGCAGGATTTTCTTTATCAAACACTTGTTTTATATAGGTTCCCATAAGTACGCCATCATCGGTAGCTATGCCAAATAAGGCAATAAAACCAACCCAAACGGCCACGCTAAGGTTAATTGTGTGCATCTGAAATAAATCGCGCATGCCAATACCTGCAATTTCAAAATTCATGAACCATCCTTGCCCATACAGCCAAATCATTATAAAACCTCCAGCAAATGCGACAAAAATACCTGCAAACACCATTAATGTGGTTTGCACATTACCAAATTGAAAATAGAGAATTAGAAAAATAGCTATTAAAGAAATAGGTACAATAATTCCGAGCCTTTTGGTAGCTCTCACTTGGTTTTCATAATTGCCAGTAAACTTATAGTTTACACCTGCTGGTATTACAAACGCACCCGAAGCAATTTCTGCCTCAATATACTGTTGTGCTTCCTCCACTACATCTACCTCGGCCGCACCTTCATTTTTATCAAATATTACATAACCCACTAAAAAAGTATCTTCGCTTTTTACCATTTGAGGCCCTCTTCGATAGACAACTTCTGCCAGTTCTCCTAAAGGTATTTGAACCCCACTAGGTGTTGGTATAAGTATCTTTTTTACATCTTCTGGGTTATCTCTTAATGCGCGTGCATAACGCACGCGTACGGCATACCGCTCTCTGCCTTCTACTGTTGTTGTTAGTTTATTGCCTCCAATGGCAACACTAATTGCCAACTGAAAATCGGCAATGGTTAACCCATACCGTGCAATGGCATCACGGTCAATAACAAACTCCATATAAGGCTTGCCTACAATTCTATCTGCAAAAACGGAGGAGGTATTAATGCTTGGCACTTTTTGAAGTATTTTTTCTAAATCTAAGCCTACTTTCTCAATGGTTGCAAGGTCTGGCCCATACACTTTAATGCCAATAGGTGCTCGCATGCCTGTTGAAAGCATTATATTTCGTGTTTGAATGGGTTGTAATTTTGGCGCAGAAGTCATACCTGGCACTTTGGTTGATTTTACAATCTCGTTCCATATATCATGGGTCGATTTTATTTCAGGCCTCCATTGCCTAAAATAATTGCCGTTTTTAGCTGGAATTAATTCCGAATCTGCCACTTTTCGGTAGCCATCGCGGCTTAGTTTATACGTAGAATTATCTCCATTGGGCAAGGGAGAATTTTTAAGTACATAGGCTCCTTTTTTATCTACCTTAAACCGCAGCCTTCTCCCATCTTCATCTAACTTATATTCTGAAATATAATTAATGGTGTTTTCAAACATTGAAATAGGTGCTGGATCTAGGGCTGAATTAACCCTCCCCCATTTGCCCACTACCATGCTTATTTCTGGAATAGAGGCCACATATTGATCTACTTTTTTAATCACGTCTAAATTTTCTTCAACGCCTGAATGTGCCATTGTGGTAGGCATTAGAAGAAAAGACCCTTCGTCAAGGTTGGGCATAAATTCGTTTCCGATTCCTGGAAACGTATGGGATAAAAACACCCAACTAGAAGACTCTTGTATATTCCATCCTATTTTATCTGCACCATTGGCTACAAACCAAAATGTGTTTTTAAAGCCTTTCCACGCTAATATTCCAACGATAAGCATGAGTATTGGAATGGAAAAAAATATTTTTTTATGATGTAAAGCCCAGGTAAGAAGAGGCACATAGAAATGAACAATAGTCATTAAAAACCCTAAAATTGAGCCTACTATTGCACTCACAAAAATAAAATTAACAAACAAGCTGTTTTGTGCCCCTAAAGGCATCCAGCCTTTTGTTAAAAATACAATAACGGTAATAATTAGAATTAATGTATTAATGAGTTTAGTGTAATCTCTTCTATCTTTTGGTAAATAATATTCTGCTAAATTATTAATGCCAATGGCTACCAATACAATTGATATCCAGCTCTCATAAAAAACGATAAAACCAAAACCACTTATTATTAAAGCAAAACTCCAAATACGTTTTAGCCTTTTGGTATTAAATTGAATGGAAAAAACCCAGTGAGCGAGTGCTGGTATTAAAACAATACCTAATACCAATGACGAAACTAGCGCAAATGTTTTGGTAAATGCCAAAGGCTTAAAAAGTTTGCCTTCTGCTGCCTGCATGGCAAACACAGGCAAAAAGCTAATAATAGTGGTAGAAAGGGCCGTTATTATGGCCGACCCTACTTCTATTGATGCGGTATAGATTACTTCTAATAGAGCTTTTCCTTTAACTCCCTTATTTTCTGGCATTTCTAAATGACGCACAATATTTTCGGTAAAAACAATGCCCACGTCTATCATTACGCCAATAGCAATGGCAATACCCGATAACGCCACCACGTTGGCATCCACCCCAAAATGGCGCATTAAAATAAACGTCATTAATACAGCAATAGGCACTAAACTTGAAATAATAAGAGAAGCTCTAATATTCATAACAAGCACTAAAACCACCAAAATGCTAATTAATATTTGATGCCCCAAGGCAAATTCTAAGGTGCCTAACGTTTCTTTAATAAGACCTGTTCGGTCGTAAAATGGCACAATGGTAACTTTAGAAATGGTTCCATCGGCTAATGTTTTAGAAGGAAGCCCAGGGCTTATTAATTCGATTTTTTTCTTAACATTTTCTATTACCTCCAAAGGGTTGGCTCCATAGCGCGATACCACTACTGCGCCCGTAGCTTCAACGCCTTCTTTATCAAGCCCTCCCCTACGAGTGGCGGGTCCAAAGCTCACTTTTGCCACATCTTTTATTCTTATAGGCGTATTATTAGTTACAGCCACTACGGCTTTTTCTAAGTCTTCTAAACTTTTAATATTGCCCAACCCTCTAACCAAATACTCTGCTCGGTTAAATTCAATGGTACGAGCACCCATATCAAGGTTGCTATTTTTAACCGCATTCATTATTTGAAGTACATCTACGTTATACTCGCGCATAGCCGTAGGGTCAATATCAACTTGATATTCCTTTACAAAACCACCAATAGAAGCCACTTCCGACACTCCTTTGGCAGCGGTTAATGCATAACCAACATAAAAATCTTGGATGGTTCTTAGCTCTTGTGGATCCCAGCCTCCATTAGGCTCTCCTGTTGCTGGATTTCTACCTTCAAGGGTGTACCAAAATATTTGCCCTAGGGCGGTTGCATCTGGGCCCAAAGCTGGCTGCACTTCAGTAGGCACCGTTCCTTTTGGTAATGAGTTAAGTTTTTCCAAAATTCGAGTTCTACTCCAGTAAAACTCTATATCTTCCTCAAAAATGATATAGATACTGGATAACCCCACAATGGAATTACTACGAATGGTTTTAACCCCAGGAATACCTAATAATGCGGTGGTTAATGGGTAGGTAATTTGATCCTCAATATCCTGTGGCGAACGTCCTGCCCATTCAGTAAATACAATTTGTTGGTTATCACCAATATTAGGGATGGCATCCACCGCAACTGGATTGCGTGGCAGCCAACTAATATTCCAATTAAATGGAGCGGATACCATACCCCAGATAATAAACACCAAAAGGAGTATTGCCGTAACCAACCTATTATCGAGAAAAAATCGAATAAGTTTATTTAGCATGATGAATAGACTAAATGGAAAGATGAAAATTAACGTCATTCCTGCGAAGGCAGAAATCTGTCATAATTTTTACAAATGAAGGATTCCTGCCTTCGCAGGAATGACGTAATAACTAGAGCTTACGCTTTTTTACAATGAGGGCAATTTTCGCCCTTTTTGTGATCGCATTTCATATCTTTCTTCTTGCAATTTGTACAAGCTTTACCGTCTTTATGCTTGCAGCTCTTCTTATTCATCTCATCAGCAGAAGCTGTTAAGCTCATTTTACACTTAGAGCACTTGTCTCCTTTAATCCCCTTTTCATCAGAGTGCATTGGGCAGCTATAGGCTACGGTATCCATTTCGTGCCCATGCTCGTGTTCTTTCATCTCTTCTGCTCCTTCTACTGTTTTGGTTAAAAACATGCCACATTTAGAACATTTATCGCCTTCTTTACCTGTAATTTCTAAGTGCATAGGGCAAGAATAGTCGGCAGAAGCCATTTTGTCATGGTCGTGCCCTTCATGTTGTTCTGATGACTCCGATTCGTTCGTTGTTCCTGAACTGCAACTTGTTAAAAGTGTAGTTCCTGCTATAAATGTAAATGCTATTAAAAGTGTATATATTGAATTTTTCATGTTCTTATTTTTATTATTTAAAATTAATTAATTATTCTCATCAATAATAGTTTTACTACCATCAATAATCGACTTGAAAGTCTAATAACAATAATATAATCAAATAAGAAATGACTGCACCTTAATATAAATTTTAGGTGAAATTAGTGGCGATAAAACTGGTTGCCAATCGGATGAAGAAATAAATAGGTCTTCAATAACCTTTTGTTGTTTTTTAATAGGAAAATAAACGTAAGCTAATAATTGAAGTGTAGGAGGTATTGTATTTGAAACAAACTGAAATTCGTTTTCAACACTGTAAACGGTAATATCATCGTGGCAACAATCATCATTAGCAGGCATGTTCATTCCGCAAGCATCATCTACCGCATAAAACCAAGTGCCAACATAATGTCCACCACAATAGTGTTTATCAACCGTAATACCTACGGTGGATATTAATAGCAAAATTGCCAATAATATATTTGTTAACTTTCTCAATTAGCTAGATTTTGAAATCCAAAGATAAAAAGTATTCTTTAAAAGAAATGTATAAAATTAAATTAAACACTAATAATATTCTGAAAACGAAGAAAATAGCACTAAGGCACTGTTAAAGAATAAATGCTTCGAATTTTACGCAGAAATTTTGTTTGTATT
>CAZGDC010000139.1:0-6585 GCA_964524405.1 uncultured Roseivirgaceae bacterium | reverse complement strand
GTTATTACTCTTATGGGAATCACTGGGTTTATTAGAAATTGGCGAGTAAATAACTCGATTCTGGTTGGAGCCGTTCTTTTTATTATTTCAGATTCATTAATTGCTTATACTAAATTTGTTGAGCCTGTTGGTTTTGGTGATTTGCTAATAATGAGTACTTATATTTTAGCCCAATTTTTATTAGTTAGTGGGTTAAGTAAGCGAATACAAACAGATGCGGGTTAGAAGAATTTTGATAGAAGTTTTCTACAGTTTATACATAATAAATAAATTAGCTGCTGGCACAAAGTTATTCCAAGTTCTTCCATAACCAGGAATGGCATATACTTCAAAATTTTCTGGAGTTGGTCTATCTATTAAAAATCGAAATCGAAATTTTATACCCCAATGTAAATTATGTAAAAATCCAGTTTCTCTGTTTAAAATTGGTGCTTCTGTTGTAATTACAAATTCCGCCCAACTTGCTTTTAAATTATCTCTTGTAAAGCTTTGACTAAAAGAGGGCCAAACCTCACTGCTAATTTCAACCGTTCCTTCATCTTTAAAATTTGAAAGGGCATACATACCACCAAAGGATAAGTAAGTTTTAGGGGCTATATTGAGCATATAATCTAAACCTAGTCGATAATAATGCCCAGACGAGTTATAAAAACCATTTTGTATTGCATTGGGAGGCGATAATTTAGCGTATCCATAATCTGCTGTGAGTCGAATATTTTTTGCAAACAGGAAGCCTATATTAAACTCATATTTATTTTCTAGTTGGGCGGCAGTAGTAATAAGCTTGCCATAATCGGTGCCAATGTAGATATAAAAATTATTTTCTTGTAAATTAATGCTATCACTTTTATCACTTTCATCAATTTGTGTAGAATCATTTTCTTGATAATTAGATGCTATTTCATAGGCTATGCGAGTGGAGTCATTAATATGCGTTTGTAAGCTGTCTTGAGCCGAGGCCGTCAAAGAGCTTAGAATAACATAAAAACTAGCGATAAATCTGATAGAGTGCTTCATTGCTATTACAAATTAGAGTTTCTGATTCTTTACAAACTAAGGTTTTATTAGAGAAGTTACTCGTGGTTTCTAAAATATTACACTGTACCAAAATATTATTATCTGTTCTTTTTAAAAAACTGCGCTCATAGTTTACTAATAGTGTATTGGTAAAAAAAGTAGCTAAGTCGCTAGTGTCTCTATAAGAAATTATAAAATTTGATACATCCTCGTTCATATTTAAGGGCAATAAATACGCATTAGCGGTATCTTTAAAATTTGTATAATTACCTGCCCAAACGTGGTTAATAGAATCAATAATTACAACGTTGGCACTACTATCAACTGCTTTGTAAAACCGTATTTTTAAGTAAGGTTCTTCTGCAAAAGGTTTGCAATCAATGCAGGTATTGCACTGCATAAATGTGATGGAAATAAACAGAAATACAAGCAATTTTTGCATAGCTCAAAAATGATATAAAAAAAGGTAAGATTTAATAGTTGTACTTTATTATTTGCTGAATTTAAGTTCCGCCAATATTGTGCCAAGAGTTAAATAGTTTTCGTACAGGCACTAAATAGGATCAACATTAAAAAGCACTTGTACGCTTTTTAATGGTTTACTCAAAAGTACTTGTTGTGTACTTTTCCAAATATTAATTTTTATCTTACCTAAGTGCTTTTCAGACCTGTTAATTTTTATCAATATTTCTTGCAAGTACTTATTCCTAATTTTTGAGATAACAGGTTCAATAGGCCCATAAATCGTTTGCTTGCCAATGTTGTTTTGAAGTTGGGTTATAAGCATCTCTGCTGCATCGGCTGTAATTTTTGCATCTTTATGCCTAATAGTTAGTTTAATTATTCGTACAAAAGGCGGATAATTAAAAGCTTTTCTTTCTTCAATTTCTATGGCATAAAATGCCTTGTAATCTTGCTTGGTAATAAATTTAATAAGGTCTTGCAACGGGTTTTTTGTTTGTATAATAACCTCTCCTTGCTCTTTTCTTCTGCCCGCCCGCCCTGCCACTTGGGTAGCTAAATTAAACGTTCTTTCTGCCGACCTAAAATCAGGAAAGTGAATCATTCTATCTATATCAAAAATGCCCACTAATTGCACATTGTCAAAATCAAGGCCTTTGGCTATCATTTGAGTGCCCACTAAAATATCAATTTGATTCGTTGAAAACTCTTCAATTAGTTTATCAAAACTATATTTTCCGCGAGTAGTGTCTTGATCCATGCGCGCTACTTTTTTGTTAGGAAACATAAGTTGTAAGCTTTCTTCTAATTGTTCGGTGCCATAATTATTGGTTTTAATATCGGTTGAACTGCACGTTTCGCAAGTAGCAGGAATCGTTTCTGAATGACCACAATAATGGCATTTAAGCTCATTATTATACATGTGGTAGGTGAGGCTTACATCGCAATGAATGCAATGGGGTGTCCATCCACAAATTGTACAATTTAGAAAAGGAGCATAACCTCTTCTGTTTTGAAAAATAATAATTTGTTTATTATTGGCCAATGTTTGCTCCATTGCTTTAAATAATTGGCTAGAAATATGGCCTTTCATTGTTTTCTTTTTTTTCTCACGGGCAATATCCGCAGTTAAGATGGTAGGCAATACGGAGTCCCCAAATCGTTTGTTAAGCGTAACTAAGCCATAGTTGCCTTGTTGGGTATGATAATAGCTTTCGATTGATGGTGTGCCCGAGCCCATTAATACTTTTGAGTGATGAATTTTTGCTAAAACTAGTGCAGCATCTCTTGCATGATACCTAGGCGAAGGATCCATCTGTTTATAGCTAGGCTCGTGTTCTTCATCAATAATAATAAGTCCCAAATCTTTGAAAGGGAGAAAAAGGGAAGAACGAACGCCTATCACAAAATCATATTTGTTATTTTTTACCCCTTGCCAAACCTCAACCCTTTCGTTATCTGAAAAGCGAGAATGATACACGCCTACTTTGCTTCCTAATATTTTTTTAAGCCGAATAACTAGCTGTGTTGTAAGAGCTATTTCTGGCACTAAAAAGAGTACTTGTTCACCATTATCAAGCACTTGTTTAATAAGTTCGATATAAATTTCGGTTTTTCCACTACCAGTAACTCCATGAAGATAAACCGTTTGTTTTTGTTCAAATTGATTTAAAATAGAAGATAGTGCAAGTGCTTGTTCGCTAGAAAGAGGTAAAGATTTTTCGGTGGCAAGGTTACTGTCAAACCTAGATTCAATTACTTCAAACGATTCAATAATATTATTTTTCTCTAATGTTTTTAAAGAGGAAGGGGAGCATCCATCTTGCAGAAGCACTTGTTTTTTAATTCCAGTTTTATTAAGTGATTTATCTTCGAGTACAGCTAAATGTTTTAAGTAAGAAATAAGAATTTGTTGTTGCTTTGGCTTTTTTTCGAGGCGTTCGAATACCTGTTGTAGTTTGTTATCTTCGTTGAGTAGAGAAGCGTTTATTCTAATCCATTTCGATTTTTTAGGAGAAAATCGTTCTTTTATTTTATCAAATAAAATAATGGCTTCGCGCGCCAGCAATGATTTTATAAGTTTATTAATGCTCTTTTTGCCCACTACATGCGGTATATCTACATAAGGGAGATAATCGTGGGTAGTTAAATGGTCGATCAACAATGCTTCATCAGTAGCTAAATCATTAGTAATAATAAATGAAGGGTTTATCTGAACCAAAGATTCTGAACTTACTTTTAATCCTGCAGGCAGTGCCACATTTAGCACATTGCCTGGGTTGGCCATGTAATATGAACTCAGCCAATCTGTAAAATGTAACATTCGGGCATTAAATGCAGGCGTTTCATCCAAAATATCTAATAGATGGCGAGCTTCATATTCGGCAGGTGGTGTTTGGCTAATTTTTTTTACTAAGCCAGTTAGTATATTTCGTTGTCCAAAAGGCACCACTACACGTTGGCCTTCAGCAATAATGTTGTTTAACTCAAAAGGAACCCGGTAAGTAAAATATTTGGGTATAGGAACAGGCAGTATTACATCTACAAAATAGGTTACTCTATCTGGTGCTTCAAATAAATTGCCTATTGTATTTTTCATGTATCAAAGCTACTATTTTGTGGGTTGCAATTGATTTTTTAGGTGCTCAATTTCTGCCGAAGTGTCTATTTTACTTCCAAATATTTTTAGCTTAGAAATAGTAGCCGCAATAAATTTTTGATGTTTTTCCGACTTTAGGTCAAAAGGTTTGTGATGTATTGCTTTTTGCAACAATTCCCATTCGTTAAGTGTTTTGAGGGTTTTATTGCTAAAGTATGTATGCGTAAAGTGTTCCCAAATATAATCTATCGTTTGGTTGGTAGGATGAATCATATCTGGTTTGTAGAATCTATAATCACGCAAATCATCTATCAAAAGTTCGTAAGCAGGGTAGTAGCTTACATTATCATAGGTTTGGTCTAAATAATGGCTTAATAAAAACAAATGAGATTTGCTGAGGCTATTAAGTGGTAAGGTGTCTTTTGTGTGCCTAACTGGGCTTACCGTAAGTATGATGTTTAAATTTGGATTAAATTCTTTCAGAAACTCGATAAGGTTATCATATACTAGTTTTGTTCTGTCAAACCCTAATAAGTCTTTTCGAAATTCTTTTTGAGGTATTTTATGGCAATTGGCTACTTGCAGTCCCGTACTGTTTTGATAATAAACCCAAGAAGTGCCTAATGTTATAATGAGCCAATTTGCTTTTTCTAATTCTAATTTTAAATTAGTTAATTGGGCATTAATTAACTCTTTGGACTCTTCTAACGTGTTGCCATTCATAGTTGAATGGGAGAGGAGGTTTACAAACGCATTGCCTGTGTTAATATAGGTTTGTTTATCAGGCCTGTTGCCTGTAAGCGCAAAATTTAGTACCCTAGCAATAGAGCGAGGGTCGTAAATAATGCCAAGCGGGTTGCTTAACGAATTAAATTTGTTTTGGGCTAGTTTTTGGTGAATGGAGTTGGCAAAACAAGAGCCAAGGGTAATAAATTTATCACTCAATTTAATTTGGGTACTTAATTTTTGTTGAGGTATTTGAGTTCTAAATTGCATGAGGTGTAAAAAGGAGAGTTGACTCTTATAAAAACACTCAAAATTAATCTTTAATTTTTAAGAAAGGATTAAGTAAACCTCAATTAGTGGACTCATTAGTAGATAAATGCCTTACGCCCTACTAAACTCATATAGAACCAAGTCGAATTATACTAAAGTTCTAACTTTAAAAGATAAACAAGCCTATGTTTTTTGTGGAAATAACTAAAAAAGGCTGTCTGCTAAGGAGCGGACAGCCTTTTTTAAAGTATCGATTATTGTAACTAGTCAGGCAGGGTTATTTTTTATCTCAAAAACTACCCTCTGAGTAGTTGCCGTTTATTTATTCAGCTACTACCGAAAAGTTGAGAATAGCTTTTACTTCTCTGTGTAAATCTACGGTAGCTTCATATTCGCCAATAGTTTTAATTTCTCCTTTAAAAGAGATTCTTCTTCTATCAACGTCAAAACCATTGGTTTTAAATATTTCAGCCACTTGATTAGAAGTTACCGCGCCAAAAATTTTGCCATTTTCGCCCGCTTTTGTTCCAATCTTAATCGTTAATGCTTCTAAACCATTGGCTAGTTCTTGAGCATCATTTTTCATTTTCTCTGCTTTGTGAGCAGCTTGTCTAATGTTTTCATCAATCATTTTACGATTGCTTTTATTAGCCAAAATTGCTTGCCCTTGCGGAATTAAAAAATTCCTTCCGTATCCAGGTTTTACACTTACGGTATCGTATTTGTAACCTAACCCTGGCATATCTAATTTTAATATAACTTCCATTATTTAATTACTTTAAAGAGTCTCCAGAATAAGGCAAAATTGCCATTTGACGTGCTCTTTTAATGGCTTGAGCAACTTTTTTCTGAAATTTAATACTTGTTCCTGTAAGTCTGCGAGGCAAAATTTTACCTTGTTCGTTTACAAATTTCATTAAAAAATCAGGATCTTTATAATCAATATATTTAATCCCATTTTTCTTAAATCTACAGTACTTAGGCTTAATATCTTGCCTGTTAATTGGTTCGTTTTGTAGTGTCATTATGCTGCTGTTTTTTCCGTTTTCTTAGATTTTTTAAAAGCTCCTTTACGTCTTTTTTC
The DNA here is from genome assembly GCA_964524405.1 of uncultured Roseivirgaceae bacterium. GTDB lineage: Bacteria > Bacteroidota > Bacteroidia > Cytophagales > Cyclobacteriaceae > JAKISE01. Next base: position 427 of record CAZGDC010000139.1, on the reverse strand, counting down.
ATTATACTTTACGGCATGCTTGTCTAATGAAATAGTCATAAAGCGCATAATTTGCTCATCTCGTTTGTACTCAGTTTCAAGCTTAGCAACCGCATCTCCTTCGGCATCAAACTCAATTAGGCAATAAAAACCAGTTGATTTGTGACCAATGGGATAAGCTAATTTTTTTAAGCCCCACCTTTCTTCGTTTACAATTTTTGCACCACTGTCTTTAAGTACTTTAGTGTACCCTTTGACAGCATCCTTTACCTGATCGTCAGATAAAACGGGAGTTAAAATGAATACCGTCTCGTAATTGTTCATTGTTTATAATTATTTTGGAGTGCAAAAGTAGTTAATTGATTTTCTAATAGCAACTATTGGCAATAAATTGCTCTTTTAAATTCAACCAAAAAGCCTCTAAATTTTTAGTTCAGAGGCTTTTTTT
>CAZGDC010000138.1:0-6636 GCA_964524405.1 uncultured Roseivirgaceae bacterium | reverse complement strand
ATTAAAAATAAAAAAATTGGAGGCTGGTGTTAAGTTATTGCTCGAAGCAATATCAATTGATAAGAATTATGAAGATGGGCTTGCCAGAAAACTTGCTATTACAATTTTTTATATTTTAGGGGAGGCGAACGCAATAACCCAAAAATATAGACGAGTATTTGATAAGCTACTCTATTAATATGGTATTATGTTGAATTTAAGTATTATGTAATGAAAAAATATGCAGTCATTATCTTTTTTGCTTTACTAGGTAGTACGGTAATGTATTTATATTATTTTTTTATAGGATGTAAAACAGGAACCTGCTTAATCACATCTAGCCCAACAATTAGTGCAGGGTATGGTCTTTTATTTGGTGGGTTAGTAGGTAGTTCAGTAAATGATTTAGTAAATAAAAACAAAAAATAGGTATGAGTTATTATTTTAATAAAACAATAAAAGGAGAGTTTGAGCAAGTTATTGAGCAAGTAACGGCAGCATTAAAAGCAGAAGGATTTGGTGTTTTAACAGAAATTGATTTTAGTGGAACGCTGAAAAATAAATTAGACGTAGATATTCCTAATTATCGAATTTTGGGTGCTTGCAACCCCCATTTTGCTTACGAAACATATAAAAAAGAAAATAAAATTGGCGTAATGTTACCTTGCAACGTAATTGTTCAGCAAGTAGAAAACGGTATTGAAGTTTCGGCTGTAGATCCTATTGCAATGATGGCTGGGGTTAATAACAGTGAATTAGAAGGAACGGCTAGTGAGGTACAAGCAAAACTAAAAGCAGTTATTGAGTCGTTATAAAAAGAGCTCCTTAACGTAAATAAAAAAGCTATATAGTAACTATGTGGCTTTTTTTATGCAATACCTCTATGTTTTATTTGAAATTTTATATTTATTGACTAATATTCAACATTGTTTCATTTATAAATAAAAAAATATGGGAAAAGGAGATATTAAAACTAAAAGAGGAAAAATTTTTAATGGCACGTTTGGTGTTAGCAGACCTCATAAAGCGAAAGTGGTACCAGTAGAGCCTGCAAAAAAGAAAAAGGCAAATTCAAAAAAGAAAGCAGCTAAGTAATTTATAATGAAAAGGTTTGACCTTTGCGTAATAGGAGCAGGGCCCTCTGGTTATGCGGCAGCAATGCGTGCAGTAGATTATGGTAAAAAAGTACTTATAATTGAACGAGATTTTATTGGTGGCGCAGGTGTTACCAACGGTGCTTTGTCATCAAAAACTTGGTGGGAACTTGCCCGCAATGTTGACATTGTTCATAAAAATAAAAAACGATATAACATTAATGCCCCCGATGTAAACTTTCAAGCACTAAAACAAGAAGTGGATAATGCTGTTGAAGAGCGGAAAGAGCTTTTGACGCATCATTTGGATGAATTGCATAAATTAGATAATGGTTTTTTAGTTACTTATATAAAAGGAGATGCACATCTGGTTTCTCCCAATGAAATAAAAGTGGATAAAAAAGATGGATCAGAAGAGGTGTTTGAAGCCGATTACATCATTTTAGCTACGGGCAGCCGTCCTCGAAAGTTACCTAACATTCCTATTGATGGAAAAATAATTTTTACCAGTGATGGCATTAGTGACTTAGAAGATTTTCCTCGAAGCATTGTTATTGTTGGAGCTGGTGTAATTGGCTGTGAGTTTGCTACCATTTTTTCATCGCTTCACAAAACAAAAGTGCACCTAATAGATAAAGGAGAACGTATTTTGCCATTTGAAGATGCAGATGTAGTAAATATAATTGAGCAAAATATGGAAAAGAATGGAGTTCTAATTCATAGAAATTCTCGAATGACCAAAATGGAGATAGTGGATGGAGAAGTGGAATATGAATTGGAGTACACCTCAGGATTAAAAGAAGTGTTTCATGTGGAGAAAGCACTCGTTTCTGTAGGTCGAGTTCCTAATTATGAAAATCTTGGCCTCGAAGGCATTGGCGTAAAAATGGATGCAAGAGGCATTATTGATAATGATACCCAAACGAGCATTAAAAATATTTATGCAGTTGGCGATATTACATCTGATATTGCTTTGGTTAACGTAGGTGAATTAGAAGGGCGGTATGCAGTAGAACGTATTTTTGGAAAACCATTGCGCACGCTCATTTATGAAAACATTTCTACTATTATGTTTTTAAATCCTGAGGTAGCAGGTGTAGGCTTAAATCAAAAGCAAGCAGAAGCCAAAGGAATTGACTATAAAATGGGCATTGTTGATTATAGTTGTATTCCAAGAGCCACCTCAAAAAGAAATACACAAGGGTTTGTTAAGCTTTTAGTCACAAACGATGATGAATTAAAGGTACTTGGAATGCGAGTGGTTGGTAACCATGCTTCAAGTGCTATACAAGCAGTAGCTTTGCTTATTTCGATGGATGCAGGTATTGAAGAACTGGCCGAATGCGTTCATCCTCACCCTTCCATTACCGAAGGTATTCAAGAGTGTGTTCGTTTACTAATGAAAAAATCCACTTTTAAACCACAAGCACTTAAAGATAAATTATCTTATAAAGTGTATAAAAATGGAACGTTACAAAATGTGTTTGATTAGGGATTGGGAAGAAATAAAGTGTACAGAATAGAGGAAGTTAGCATGTAAAAGAACGAGTCTAAATGTATAGTTTATTTCTTCACAACCCCTTAGTGTACAATTCTACCAAGCGATTTCTTAAAATAGCTGCAAATTCATACTTAACCCAATCATTTTAAAACTAAATTAATAATGAAAAAAAGTATTTTTTTTTTAAGCACACTGTTTTTTTATGCATGCGAAAGTGCTACCATGGAGCCACCTAATATAACGGTGGAGGATATGCCAGCAGGAGCAATACAAGAAGTGTTTGAAGATAACACCGCAATGATGAAAGTAACGGTAAATAATGCCGATGGAAAAATGAGTGCTCATGGGATATATAAAAATGGAAAGCGTGAAGGCTCTTGGACGGAATTGCACCCAAACGGACATGTAAAAAGTGTAACGGGCTATGTTAATGGATTAAAAGAAGGCCAATCAGTTGAGATTGATAATAGAGGGCAATTATTAGAACGATTTACTTACCATAACGGCAAGTTAGACGGTTCTTACACAAAGTATAATCGCACAAGAATTAAAGAAGTAAAAAATTACAAAAACGGCTTATTAGAAGGCAAAGTGGAAGTGTTTTACGATAACGCTAAAGTGATGGAGGAGAGCTATTACAAAAATGGTAAGCGCGATGGTATTGCCAAATGGTACGACCAAGAAGGGAACTTATCCATTGAATATACCTATGTTAAAGGCGATTGGATAAAGGAGGAAGAGTAAGCAAAAGGAGAAAATAAGCTTTTTATATTAACGTGATGGTAATTTACCGTGATTAATATATTTTTAACTTGTTAAAAATAAAGGTCTTATGTCTTTAGTCTTTTCGTCTTATATCCGTTGGGTTAATAAAAACATATTAATTTCAGGGTAAAATAATGTGGGATAAATACTTGCGGATTTAAAGAAGCATTTATACTAAACCCAAGGCAATTTTTTCGGGTTGATTTGCAAATAGTTGTAACTAATGATTTAGTTTACTATTATTACAAAAACTAATTTCTCCTTATGAAAAAATTAAACGTGCTATTAGTAACGATACTTATAATAGGTATTGCTTGTAAAAAGGAATCGGTAATTGATTATGTTGTGCTATCGGGTAAAATAGAGAACCCCAACTCGGATTCGCTTTATGTGCTAGATGGGTTTGGTAATCATTTACATAGTATCCCATTACAAACAGACAATCGTTTTAATGACACCTTAAAAATTGCAACGGGATTATACAATCTTAATGATGGCAAAGAAACAACCCCCATTTATCTAAAACCAGGGGTTAACTTAACTGTTTTTATTAACACAAAAGAATTTGATGAGAGCGTAGAATATAGCGGAGTTGGCGCAACTGAAAATAATTATCTAGCAAATAAGTACTTGATTATCGAAGGGTTTGGAAACCTTCAATACACATCATCTTCATTGCCCGAAGATAGATTTTTAGCGATACTAGACTCTTTAACCGCTATTAAAATGAAAAATTTTAAGCAGGTTACGAATTTTGATGATGAATTTATTTTTTTAGAGTCGCAAACACTTCATTTCGAGAAGCTGAATTTTCTAGCAAAGTATGAAAATACGTATAGCTATAAATCGGGAGATAAAGATTTTATGGTTTCAGATAGTTTCCCCCCTATTTTCGAAAACATTGAACTAGATAACGAACAATTAATTGCCATTCCTTATTATATATTTTTTATTGATAGCTATTTGCAAAGGATGATAGCTAAAAAGTTTAAAGAAGATAAAAAACTTGATTACGTAATAACATCACTTGATATTATTGATGCTAACATTATTAATAGAAAACTAAAGGAACAACTTACTTATAATTTAGGAAAATGGAGTTTAAGCAACACCAAAAATAGAGAGGAGGCTTATAAAAAAATGAGTTCTTTTATAGAAAAACCTAGTTATAAAAATGAAATTGAAGAACTATACCAAACCTTAAAAAAAACAGCAAAAGGACAACCTTCGCCTCTTTTTAATTTTGTGGATATACATGGGCAAATGGTTTCGTTAGCAAGCATGAAAGGCAGTGTTGTATATATTGATATTTGGGCAACTTGGTGTGCTCCTTGTATTGCTGAAATCCCATCGTTAAAAAAAATATCGGAAGAACTATCGAATAAAAATATAAAGTTTGTTAGTATCTGTACAATGGATCCTAAAGAAAAATGGGCGAAAATGGTAAAAGAAAAAGAGCTAGGAGGCGTTCAGCTTTTTGCCCCCAGTAGCAAAGATGCCTTTTTTAAAGCTTATACATTGCAAGGCATTCCTCGCTTTATTATTATAGATAAAGACGGCAATATTGTAGATTCAAATGCGATAAGACCCTCTAATCCTAAATTAAAAGTACTTTTAGAAAGTTTGATATAACCTAACCTGATTAATTCGGGTTAAAGTTCATTTGTTATCTTTGTCCTATCCTAACTATTGAGCAAAAATGAGTGAATTAACACATATCGATCCTAAAGGCAACCCCGCAATGGTAGATGTTTCTGTAAAACAAATTACCCAGCGTATGGCCGTAGCACAAAGTATTGTGGAGCTTGGGGAGGAAATAATATCGGAACTAAAAAACGGAGAAATTTATACAAAAAAAGGCCCTGTTTTTCATACAGCAATTATTGCAGGTACAATGGGAGCAAAGAAAACATCGGAACTTATTCCTTTTTGTCACCCAGTAGGCCTAGATGATTGCAAAATTAATATTACAACCGAGGATACCAAAGCCATCATTACGTGCTCGGTAAAAGTAACAGCAAAAACAGGTATTGAAATGGAAGCCATAACAGGAGCGAGCATAGCAGCCATTACTATTTATGATATGTGTAAAGCGATGAGCCATCATATCCAAATTTTAAGCACACGATTGCTCGAAAAAACGGGCGGTAAGAAAGATTTTAAATTTATAAATTAAGATGGCGCATAAAAAACATATAAAATTGCCCAAGCCCATAGGGGGTAAATATGGCAGAAATGAATTGGGCATAATGGGCGCTCCTTGTGGTGAAATTAAACACCTATCTGCTAAAATAATAGAAGCATTAAAAGCCCATTGGAGCATCGGCTATTTAGATGCCGACCATAATGCGCCAAAACAAGAAGAATGGAGTGCAATTTCGTATGGTGCTGTAACTGAGTTTGTTGATAAAATTGCTTTTAAAAGAAGCGATTCACTTTCTGTAGAGCCAGATTTTAGAAATGTTGATTTAACCCTTATTAATGGTAATCATTACCCAGCTAAAACACAGATTGCTTATGTACATCCTAAAAAGGATTTAGCAAAAAAACAAGATAAGTTAACCAATGTGGCGATGGTAATTTTGGAAGATACGATAGAGGCAGTTCCCGATTACCTTGTAGCACATATTAATAACACAGAAGTGCCTGTGTATAAAGCTTCGGAAATAGACAAGATTACCCAGTTTATAGAGGGCTGGTTAAAAAACAGGATACCCAAATTATATGGGCTGGTGTTGGCAGGAGGCAAGAGCACTCGAATGAATTCAGATAAATCTCAACTAACCTACCACCAAAAACCTCAGCAACAACATGCCATTGAGTTGTTAGAAAAAAAATGTGAACGAGTGTTTGTTTCGAGTAGAGATGAAGCACAATTAGCAGACATGGAGGTGGATAGCATTACAGATAAATTTATAGGGCTTGGTCCTTATGGAGGCATTTTAAGTGCTTTTATGGAAAACCCCAATGTGGCGTGGTTCGTAATCGCAGTTGATTTACCCTTTTTAGATGGAGCAACCATTGCCAATTTAGTGGAGCATCGCAACCCCTCAAAACTTGCTACTTGCTTTATCGACCCTCAAAACGAATTTCCAGAGCCATTAATATCTATTTGGGAACCCAGAGCCTATCCTCGTATGCTCGATTTTTTATCGAAAGGGTACTCGTGCCCCCGTAAAGTGCTTATTAATAGCGATGTTGAAGTATTAACAGAGAGAAATGTACAGGCATTGGCCAACGTGAATACACCTGAAGATTTTACTAAAGCCGTAGAGATTATAAACGGATGAGTTATAC
>CAZGDC010000137.1:0-6711 GCA_964524405.1 uncultured Roseivirgaceae bacterium | reverse complement strand
TTAAATAACCCATTTTCAAAATAATAATAAAGTATGGGAAGTACCACTAAGGTTAATAATGTAGCCGTAACCACCCCTCCAATAACCACCGTAGCGAGTGGCCGTTGCACTTCGGCTCCTGCCGAATGCGATAATGCCATAGGCAAAAACCCTAAAGAAGCCACAGAAGCGGTTAAAATTACAGGCCTAAGCCGTACCCTCGTTCCTTTATAAATCCGTTCTAAAATATCTGTAACACCTTCTTTTTTAAGTTGATTAAACTCGGCAATTAACACAATGCCATTAAGCACTGCTACCCCAAATAAAGCAATAAACCCCACCCCTGCCGAAATGCTAAAAGGCATATCCATCAACCATAAAGCAAATATGCCACCTATGGCAGAAAGAGGTATGGCTGTAAAAATTAAGAGGCTTTGGCTTATAGAACCAAACGTAAAATATAGTAATACAAAAATAAGAAGCAGTGCCGCAGGAACAGCCATGCTTAAACGTTTTCGAGCTTCAACCAAATTTTCAAATTGCCCGCCATACGTAATTGTATAACCCGGTTGTAGTAAAACAGTGTTTGCTACTTTCTGCTGAATCTCCTCTACAATACTCTCTACATCTCTATTACGCACATTAAAGGCAACAATAATTCGTCTTCTAGTGTTGTCTCTTTGTATTTGATAAGGCCCTTCTTTAAGAGCAACTATTGCTACTTCATGAAGCGGTATTTGCTGCCCATCGGCTCTTGATATGTATAAATTATTAATATGCTCAATTTTAGTTCTATGCGCCTTCTCTAGCCGCACCACCAAATCAAATCGTTTTTCGCCTACATACACCAACCCTGCGGAAACTCCTGCAAACGCCATTTGTACCGAATTATTTACTTCTTGCACGCTAAGCCCATACTTGGCTAATTGGTCTCTTTTGTAACTAATTACAATTTGTGGCACTCCAGTTACCTCTTCTACATACAAATCTACTGCACCTTCTACCTGCTGCACTAGTTTGCCTATTTTATTGGCATAAATGGAAAGCTGTTCAAGGCTTTCGCCATACACTTTAATGGCAACATCCTGCCTTACCCCAGTCATTAGCTCATTAAATCGCATTTGAATAGGTTGCTGAAATCCAAAACTCACCCCTGGCAATTCTTCGAGCACTTTGCCCATTTTAGTTGCCAACTCTTCTCGATTAGAAGCTGAAACCCATTCACTTTTATCCTTTAAAATAATCATAAGGTCTGCGGCCTCGATAGGCATTGGGTCGGTAGGTATTTCGCCAGAGCCAATTTTAGACACTACCTGCTCTACTTCTGGGAAATTAGCTAAAATTAATTTTTCAGCTTTCAAGGTAGCCTCTATAGTTGTTGTTAATGAACTACCCGTGATTACCCTCGTTTCAACGGCAAAATCACCTTCCTCTAAGGTAGGAATAAACTCGCCTCCCATATTAGAGAAAATCCATAAAGAAGCAAAAAACAGCATTAAAACACTACCCAGCACGAGCAACCGCGCCTGCATGGCAAAATGAATTATGGGTGCATAAAGTTTCTGAAAAAAAGAAACTAAGCTATCAGAAATGGTTTTTTTATGCACTCTTTTTTTGCTTAAAAATAAAGCCGACATCATGGGTATATAGGTAAGCGACAAAATGAATGCGCCCAAAATGGCAAAGCTTACCGTTTGCGCCATAGGCCTAAACATTTTACCCTCGGTGCCTACCAATGCGAGTATGGGCAAATACACAATAAGTATGATGATTTCTCCAAAGGCGGCTGAATTTCTAATTTTACTTGAGGCTTTATATACCTCTTTATCCATCTCCTCTTGTGTAAGTTTTTTGCCCAAGGTAAGTAAGCCCAAATGGTGCAATGTTGCCTCCACAATAATTACGGCTCCATCCACAATAAGGCCAAAATCTATGGCCCCAAGACTCATTAGATTACCCGAAACTCCAAACAAATTCATCATACTAAACGCAAATAGAAGCGACAATGGAATAACAGAAGCAACAATAAGCCCTGCCCTAAAATTGCCTAATAAAAGCAGCAATACAAACACCACAATTAATGCCCCTTCTAAAAGGTTGTTGGTTACTGTACCAATGGCTTTGTTCACGAGCTTGGTTCGGTCAATAAATGGTTCTATGGTTACTCCTTCTGGCAATGACTTTCTAATTTCATCAATTTTTTTCTTTACATCTTCAATTACTTTGGAGGAGTTCTCTCCTTTTAACATCATTACAATAGCACTTACCACTTCTCCTTCGCCATTTCGAGTGGTAGCACCATAACGCACGGCATGCCCCAATCCTACCTTGGCTACGTCTTTAATTAAAACGGGAATTCCGTTTGCATTATTTTTAATTCTTATTTGCCTTATATCTTCTATACCGCCTACAAGCCCTTCGCTTCTAATAAAATAGGCATTAGGTCCTTTTTCAATATAAGCTCCCCCTGTATTTTCATTATTACGTTCCAATGCTTGAAAAATATCAGCAATAGAAATGTTCATCGCATTAAGCCGTTCGGGGTCAAAGGCTACTTCAAATTGTTTTAAGTACCCTCCAAAACTGCTCACATCGGCTACTCCTGGGGTGCCCAGTAGCTGCCTTCGTACAATCCAATCTTGAATGGTACGCAACTCCATGGCATCGTATTGATCTTCATAACCAGGAGCTACACCCACAACGTATTGGTAAATTTCGCCTAGGCCTGTAGTTACAGGGGCTAAACTTGGCTGGCCTATGCCTGTGGGTATTTGCGACTGCGCTTCTATCAATCGCTCATTTACCTGCTGCCGTGCCCAATACACATCAACTTTTTCTTTAAAAACGATGGTTACTACCGAAAGTCCAAACCGCGAAAAAGACCTGATTTCTTCCATATCAGGAATGGTACTCATGGCAATTTCGATAGGAAACGTAATAAGTCGCTCTACTTCTTCGGCTGCTAGCGAGGGTGAAGTAGTGATTACCTGTACTTGATTATTAGTAATATCAGGTACGGCATCAATAGGTAGGCGAGAGAGAGAATATATACCCCAAAGCACTAAACTCAAGGTTAGTAGCCCAATTATCAATTTATTCTTAATGGAGAATAGGATAATTTTATCCAACATGGATTATGATTTAAAAATGAAAATAGATTATTATTCAGCTATTGGTTAAAAACAGCTAAATTGTTATATAGTGTTACTATACAAGCACATGTGCTAAAAAACATCTTTGGGGTGGTTGCAATGCATATTTAAAATAATCTTTTCCAGTATTTTCGAAATAGCCAAATGGGTTTGCATCTGCAGAAAAATAGAAACTACTTAACTGATAAATTTGAGGACTTGCTATGCTAATATGGCAACAAACACACTGACAAAAAGGAGAACAAAGGTCTGCATCGTTATGTACTTTGCCTATATTTTCATAAAAATGCACTTCTGTTACACACGTATCTTCGCCCACAGCATCATCGCACGGCATTAAATTAAGACCAAGTAAAAAGAAGGCAAATAAGATAGTAGCAATTTTCACAAACCAAATGTAGTACATTCTAATTGGTAATTTCAAAAAAAGGGAAGAACGTAGTGAAACTAAGGGTCTGTTACGAAATTTCGGAATCAAAAATACGTTATAGCTGCCCTGTTACGGCTTCTGTAACATTAATAACATGGTCGCCCAATTTTTCGCAGCCATTTATTAATTCAATATAATTAATAGCATCTTTTACATTATACTTTCCTTTCTCAACTTTTTTAAGATATTCTCTACGTAGCTCATTCCGTTTAGAGTTAATAGCTCTTTCAGCTTCTAAAGCTTCGTCCATTTTAACAGCTGAGTAATCACTGTTTAAGTTTTTACGCATAATAATAAGGGCCGTATCTAGCAATCCATAAATATCAACTAAATTAGCTATTTGCTCTTCTTCAAACCAGTGATTCGAATCAATTTGGCGCTGAATAGTTAATGAAACTTGATAGAAAATATCTCCTACCCTTTCTAAATCATTATTAATACTAAGCAAAGCCCTAATTCTAAAGGAAGATTCTTCGCTGATGTTTCCTTCTGCTACTTTAACCAAAAATGTAGAAATTTCAACATCCATGCGGTCGGTAACTTCCTCATAACTCTTCATTTTATCCATTAGCTTTCTACGCGATTTCTCCTGCTTCTTTGTAATAAGCGTATGCGTAAATTCAGACATTTTGGTAGTAATTTTTGCAAATTTCGCCACTTCTCTACGTGCTTCCAAAATAGAAATTTCAGGCGTTGGCATAATATTCATACCTATAAACTCTAAGCGAAACTCTTCGTCATCCCCTGTTGATGGCACCATTTTTACAACCAATGAAGCAATTCTATTTACAAAAAACACCATAATAAACGTATTGATTATGTTAAATGTGGTGTGAAATAGTGATAAGCCAATAGGAATAGCGGTAGCTTCAACAAATGGAGAATGACCCGTGGTTGATTCCATATAACTGCCTATCATATTTAAGAATGGGATAAAGAGAATAAGCATCCAAAATACTCCGCCCATATTGAATAAGAAATGAGCTCTTGCTGCACGTTTTGCGTGCACATTAGCTATTAATGCTGCTAAATTTGCCGTTACGGTTGTTCCAATATTCTCTCCTAACACCATCGCTGCTGCCAGTTCAAAAGGAATCCACCCTTGGTGTGCCATTACCAATGTAATGGCCATTGCTGCACTCGATGATTGTACCACCAAGGTAACAATCGTGCCAATACCCACAAACATAAAAATGGATAAATAGCCCAAATTGGTATAATGCTGAAGAAAATTAAGAATTTCGGGATTATGCTTCAAATCTGGAACAGCCCCTTTTAACGCTGCCAATCCCATAAATAAAAGGGCAAAACCAATAAGCGTTTCTCCAATGGCCTTGTATTTACTTTTTGATGAAAATAACATGGGTGCACCAACGGCTATTATAGGTAATGCATAAGCCGCAATTTTAACTTTAAACCCTACCAATGAAATTATCCAAGCGGTAATAGTGGTACCAATATTGGCCCCCATTATTACACCAATAGATTCTGTTAAGGTAAGTAACCCAGCATTTACAAAACTTACAACCATTACTGTAGTAGCAGAGGATGATTGAACAAGTGCCGTTAACAAAAAACCTGTAAATACTCCTTTATATCTATTAGAGGTCATAGCACCCAATATTTGCCTCATTTTGGATCCCGCTATTTTTTGGATTCCTTCGCTCATTACCTTCATCCCATAAATAAAGAACCCTAATGCGCCCAAAAGGCCAATAAAATCAAAAATCGAATAGCTCATTTTCTAGTACTGTTTAAAACTATGCAAAACTAAACATCTCTTTTAAGTAGATATAATTGTCAATGTTAAGTTATTGTTACCAAAATCAGGAATAAATTTAAAGCAAAATCCAAAATTGCTATTTAGTCGCTTTATTAAGGGCTATTATTTCTAAAACATTAATTTAATGTTACCATTTTAATGCAAGTGTAATAATGGCTACATTTTTATTTCTTTTGCACCTAATACTAACAACTACTAATGCAATTCATCCAAAAGATTATAGCCGTAGCACTCTTATTACTATGCTCGATTTTAACAACTTTTGCCCAAGATGTTTCTAATAATACATTTGGGAAAGGCTTACGGTTAATGGCCAAAGATTCTTCGATGTCCTTAAAATTTGGGTTGCGATTTTCTACTCTTTACGAAGGATTTTACACCCCCGAGACCAAAAACTACCAAGACAACCTTTTAATTAGAAGGTTTCGATTAAAATTCGATGGTTTTGCGTATTCGCCTAAGTTGGTTTACAAAGTTGAAATTGGGGTTTCGAACAGAGACATTAGTGGCGTGAGCCCTGAAACTGGTGGAACAAATAGACTCATATTAGATGCCGTTTTAAAATGGAATTTTGCTGGCAATTTCAACCTTTGGTTTGGGCAAGCTAAGCTACCTGGTAACAGAGAAAGGGTGGTTTCTTCTCAAAAATTACAATTTGTTGATCGAAGTTTACTTAACGCTCGTTTTAATTTAGATAGAGATATTGGCGTGCAATTGCATCATCATTTTTCCATTGGCAAAATGGTGATTCGAGAAAAAATTTCTATCTCTAAAGGAGAGGGAAGAAATATTATAATTAAAAACAAACATGGCCACGACTACACGGCAAGAATCGAATTATTACCCTTTGGCAAATTTGCAAAAAAAGGAGATTACTTTGAATCGGATTTAGTACGCGAGCCCAAACCGAAATTAGCCTTGGCCGCTACATACGATTATAATGTAGGAGCCGTTCGCTCACGTGGTCAGCTAGGGCCTTGGTTAGATGAGAGCAGAGATTTAAAAACATTCTTTTTTGATGCCGTGTATAAGCACAACGGGTTTTCTGCAACTACAGAATATGCGAATAGACAAACCAAAGGAAGTGCTGTGGTTGCAACCGATGGTACGGGAAGAGTAACTCAATCTTTTTATACAGGCAGCGCTATAACGGGTCAAATGGCGTACTTATTTAAGAACAATTTTGAAATTGCAGCCCGATATACCACACTAACACAGGATGTAGAAACACAAAGGAAAGACGCTAAGCATTATACCCTTGGGTTTTCAAAATACATAGTAGGACATAGTTTAAAAGCTCAAACTGATATAACTCTCATTGATATTGTGGACACCACCGACCTTTGGTATTTTAGGTTTCAAATAGA
>CAZGDC010000136.1:0-6749 GCA_964524405.1 uncultured Roseivirgaceae bacterium | reverse complement strand
CCCATTATTACAGGTAAAATACTAGCCACTGTAGTCCACTTCCAACTATTTGTTTCTTTATAAATGGTGTAAATAGTGGTACTACATGGGTTGTGTAGTAAGCTAAATAACATTAAGTTAATTCCTGTTAGCAAGGTCCATCCGCCCGCAGAAAGGATATTGGCCGTTTCCATAGCAGAATCTAACTCAAACATAACGCCTTCTCCTTGGCCTAAGCCTGCCATGTTTAAATGAGAAACAGTAAGCATTAATATGGTAGGAATTACTATTTCATTGGCAGGTATAGCTACAATATAGGCTAAAAGTATCACTCCGTTAAGTCCAATAAGTAACCCAAATGGGTTCATGTAATCAATAAGATGATTAGCAATGGAGAGCTCGCCAATTGCTACATTCGAAACGAGCCAAATAACGGCTCCTGCAGGAGCCGCAAAAATAATAGCTCGCCATAGTACAATAAGTGTTCTATCAATAATAGAGGTATAAATTGTTTGCCAAAATTGTGGAGGTCGGTAGGGTGGTAGCTCTAAGGTAAAAGTAGAAACTTCGCCTCGAAGTACGGTGGTAGAGAGTATCCACGATACCAAAAACATAAATCCAATGCCAATAAGTGCAATTGCAATTACTGAACCAGAGGCTGCCAACCCAGAGAAAGAACTTGGTACTAAGGTACCAATAAAAATAGTGCCGATTAGTATTTGTGTGGGCCAACGACCATTGCAAAGCGAAAAATTATTGGTAATGATGGCTATAAGTCTTTCCCTTGGGCTGTCAATAATTCTTGTGGCAATTACACCTGCCGCATTGCACCCGAAGCCCATGCTCATAGTAAGTGCTTGCTTGCCATGAGCACCAGATTTTTTTAAAAGGGCATCCATATTAAAAGCAACTCTAGGTAAATAGCCGAAGTCTTCTAATAGGGTAAATAAAGGAAAAAATATGGCCATAGGAGGCAACATTACAGCAATCACCCAGGCTACGGCCATATATATACCATCTATTAATAAGCCATCTATCCATAATGGAATGCCTATATCTGTTGAAAATGTTTTTAGGATGGGGTAAAAATTTTCAACTAAAAGTGTAAATAACATCCCAGAAGGATAGTTAGCCCCTTCAATGGTTAGCCATAAAATAATGGATAGAATACCAATCATAATGGGGAATCCCCATGTTTTGCTTGTAACAATCGAGTCGATTTTGCTATCAAAAGAAGTGTTTACGGATCTATTTTCTTGTTGAACTGCCTTTGATGCTATATAAGCCGCATCGGTATAAATTCCTTCTGTTAGCTTATCATGAAAATTATCGCCAATTTGCCAGCGTAATTTTTTGGCCAGTTCGGTAATCGATTCTTTGGTATTTGATGTACTCATTGGGTAGCTAACTCGTTTAGTTCGTTATTAAGTACTGCGTTGGTAATTCGTTCATCGCCTTCTAATAAGCGGAACGCAACCCATCGACTATTGGCTAATCCTGGAAACTGATCCTTTATTTTTAGGCTTAATGTGTTAACCGATTTCTCTAATACTTTTGATAAGCTTTTAACTTTGTGTGGCTTGCAAATAATTTTTCCTAATGCTATTTCATTAATGGTGTGTAATAACTCAGCAATGCCTTCTTGGTTGCGAGCTGTAGTTGCCACTACCGGAATGCCAAGGTCTTTAGCTAGGCGTCTTTGGTCAATTGTAATTTTGTGTCGCTTGGCTTCATCCATTAAATTTAGGCATAATACGGCTTTATTGGTTATTTCAAGTACTTGTAAAACGAGGTTTAAGTTTCGTTCTAATCTGCCTGCATCTACCACTATTACGGTAACATCTGGTTTGCCGAAAAGGATAAAATTACGGGCTACTTCTTCATCTTGCGAAGTAGATAGTAGCGAGTAAGTGCCCGGTAAATCAATTAGCTTATATTTATTGCTATCGTACGAATAGCCCCCTTCTGCTCTTAAAACTGTTTTGCCAGGCCAATTGCCTGTGTGCTGCCGTAGGCCTGTAAGGGCATTAAAAACGGTACTTTTTCCAGTATTGGGATTGCCTGCTAACGCAATTACAAAATCAACATTGCTGGTGTCAATTCCTAATTTTTTTAATCCTTCGGCATTATGAAAAGCACAGTTTGCGCATTCGTTTTGAGTAGTATTTGTCATACATTTACTGATTTAGATATAAGAATTAAATCTGCTAATGAGTTGCGTAAAGCAATGGATGTATTTCGTATGTTGTATGCAATGGGGTCTTTCATTGGGCTTTCTAATTCAACTGATATTTGAGTGCCAGGTAATACGCCTAAATCTAATAATCTCCTGCGATTTGCGCCTCTGCACTCTTTCGAAATACCAACAATATGAGCTAATTCTCCTTTTTTTAATAGTGAAAGCCGTTCTACATTTTTATCTAAAACCTCCTCTTTAGGTATTGGCATCACACTAATATTGGCAGCAATTATTGGAGCAAATTGATGCTGATTTCCTTCGCTTTTAAAAATAACTTCTTTGTCTGAAGATTTGATTATTTCAATTTGCGAACCCACAAATACTTTACTTTTAAGTAGGTGTTGGTAAATAACATCAGGTTCATCTTCTATATGAGCTATTTTTCCAATGGTGTTGATAGGGTAAGCAGGTAGGGGTGTCCAATCTTGCGGAAAAATCGCCCCTTCTTGAGTAGGAATAGGGTCTCCATGAGGATCGAACATGGGATGGCCAAGTTGAATGCTGAGTTTCTTTGTTTCAACCTCACTTAGTTGGTGTTCCATATTTTCGGCTAAGTGATGCCAGTCAGCTGCTTGATAACCTGTTTTTTCTGCCAAATATTTTTCCCATAACCTATGCACTCTAATTACTTTAAGTGCATAATTGCTTCCTTTCTTGGTAAGCTTTAAAACCTCATTTTTATTCGTAAGCAATTCATTTTGAGTCATTTCTAGCACGATGTTAAAAATAACGCGCCTTTTTACTTCTAACGCACCTGATAAGTCGCTAATGGTGGCTGTACGTTTACTTTGCGCTACATGAAATAATTGCTTGAGAATGTCTTCAATTAGTCTTTTTTGCTTTTTTTGTTTGCCAATCCATAAATTTTTATTTTTTGAAATACGTATTCCCAGTACAATCAAAATTACGATTCCTGCAAAATAGAGAAGATTTAATGCGGCAGGGTTCATGATTTTTCGATGTATAAGTTCTCGGCTACTTTACTTGAGATAGAAATAGCAGTTTTATTATTTACCTTAATGCTATAAGAACCATCGAACTCTAAATAATTAATAATTTCAATGGTAGCTCCTAACGATATTTGTATGCTATCTAAGTACAGGAGCAGATCGCTGGAGGAGTCTTTTGCGCAGATAATTTTACCAAAATCGCCTGTTTCAAGCATATTTAAAGTGGTACTTGGATTTGAACTCATATTCCCTTCCGCATCTGGTATGGGGTCGCCATGAGGATCGAATTTTGGAAATTTCAAATAAGCATCTAGGCGTTCTATAAGCTTTGGAGATTTAATATGCTCTAGTTGCTCGGCTATTTCGTGCACTTCATTCCAGCTAAAATTAAGTTCTTGTACCAAAAAAACTTCCCAAAGTCTATGTTTTCGAATAATTTTTAAAGCAGCTTTATCCCCAACTTCCGTTAGTCGCACACCCTTATACTTATAATAGGAGGCAAGCCCTTTATTCGCTAGCTTCTGAATCATGTCTGTTGCTGATGCTGGCTTGGTATTCAATTTATTGGCAACGGCATTAGTATTTACGGGCTGCTTGGTTTTACTACTTAAATTATAAATAGATTTTAAATAGTTTTCTTCTGAATGGGTAAGCATGGGCTAAACTGTTTTAGCAAAAATATACTTAATTTAGACATATCTAAAAAAATAGTTAGATATAATCGGATATAATTAGACATAATTAAAACATCTATTATAAATGAGTGATAAGACCTTTTAGTTTTTCTTCTTCCGTGTTCCAAAAAATAGTTGATTTGCGATTACTGGTTTTAAAAGTGGTTCGCTTTAATTGCTCCAATAGTGCCAAGCTATTGGCGTTGGTGGCCGTTGAAAAATCGAAGGCTATGCCTGTTTGATGGCACTGAACAAATTCATTCCACGTGTCGTTATTTTGAATTATAAAAGGGAGTCGATAGCCCATATACTCATATAATTTAGTAGGCCATTTTTCGGTTATGCTTTTATTTAGTTGGTAGGGAAGTAGCCCAAAATGGGCTGCCAGTATTTCATTTTCTATGGCCAAATGTGGGATTGGATGATTGGAAATTTGGAGATGAATTTGCTGGTTTTTTTTGGCTATTTTTTGCAATTTTAAAAACAGTGATTTGTTAGGGCAATGACCAATTATTTTTAGGCTATAATTAGGGTTGGATTTCCCTATTAATTGAAAGAATTCTACCCCTTTAATTATGCCAAACTCGTGGGCAATTGTACCACTTATTAAAAACCGTAAACGGCTATTATCTCTAGCCATTTTATTTACCTGTTTAGGTGCAAGGCATTTATTTTCTAGGATGGTAAATCTATTTTTAATAAATGGAAGTTGCTTGGCATATACTTTTTCTGCTAACGTAAAATGATTGAATAGGGGAGCGGTTATTAATTCTTTTGTTCTTACTAAAAGAGCGAAAATATAATTGATGCCCCACTTATAATTTTTTTGATACCAAAGGTTTAAGAAGTAGTTTTCTCTTATATCATAGATTATTTTGCCGCCAAATATTATTCTGAATAGAGATGTAAGTATTAATAAATCAGGGGAGTTAACTATAATTAGTTGAGGTTTTACTTTAATATAGTATTTGAACACTTCTAGCCTTGCTATAATTCTACCAAATCCATTTTTACTAAACCAACTCAAGGCTAATAAAGTGATTTTGTCATCACTTAATTCTATATTTGATGGATAGCCAATACAATAAATTTTGTAAAGAGAATTACGGGCCAAAGACTTGGCAATTTTTTCATAACTCCTTATATCATTTACAGGTTTTAAAAAGGAGGCTATAATAATTTTTTGTTTCACTTTTGTAAAAGTAGGAAGTATATATTTGATATAATAATAAGAACTTATGACGGATAAAAAATTAGTAGAATTGGCTTGGGATAATAGAGAATTATTGAAAGATTCGGCTACCATAAAAGCGATTGAAAATGTAGTTGAGTTATTAGATAAAGGAGCTATAAGAGTGGCCGAATTTAAGGCAGATAAATGGGTGGTAAATGATTGGATAAAGAAGGCCGTAATTCTTTATTTTCCATTACAAAAAATGGAAACCATTGAACTGGGACCATTGGAATTTCATGATAAAATAAAGCTTAAATCCGGCTATGCTAATTTAGGTGTAAGGGTAGTGCCCCATGCCATTGCGCGCTATGGTTCATTTGTAAATAGAGGGGTGGTAATGATGCCCTCTTATATTAACATTGGCGCCTATGTTGACAGCGGTACAATGGTTGATACGTGGGCTACTGTTGGCAGCTGTGCACAAGTAGGCAAAAATGTACACTTGAGTGGAGGAGTTGGTATTGGCGGAGTGCTTGAGCCTATACAAGCAGCACCTGTAATTATTGAAGACAATGCGTTTATTGGATCGAGATGTATCTTGGTAGAAGGCGTACATATTGGTAAAGAAGCGGTGTTGGGTGCCAACGTTACCCTTACCGCTAGTTCTAAAATTATTGATGTTACAGGAAAAGAACCCGTTATTTATAAAGGCTATGTGCCACCACGTTCTGTTGTTATTCCTGGCTCGTATCCAAAAGAATTTGCTGCGGGTACTTATCACGTGCCTTGTGCGTTAATAATTGGTACACGAAAAGAAAGCACGAATAAAAAAACTTCTTTAAACAATGCACTTAGAGAAAATAATGTTTCTGTATAATTGGCATCAGGTTTGATAATAGTCGTCTTATGAAGATATTAATTAGCGTTCTGTTTTTAGTTACTTCTCTGCTTACTTATGCCCAAACAGAAGAAGATTCTGCTTACGCCTATATACCCCGGCCAACAGTTAAGCGAGGAGAATATTTAGAATATAAAGCCACTTTTGGCATTTTTACCGTTGGTAAGGGTACATTTAAAGTACAGCCTACCTTACACAAGGTAAAAAATAGAATATGCTATAAGTTAGATGCTTATGGAAAAACAAGTGGTTTTGTAGATTGGCTAGCAGGTGTAGATGATCATTGGGGTGCCTATGTAGATACTAGTTCACTCGTTACCCATATTGCTTACCGAACGATTGTTGAAGGAAAGTATAAAAAAAACGAAGTAGTTTATTTTGATTTTGAAGAAGATACTATTCGAGTAAAAGAGTTTGATTTTGAAAAGAGTAGTTATAATGAATTAGAATCGTTTACAATGAATAGATTAACTAGAGAGTTTATGTCGGGCTTTCTATATTTGCGAACGGTTGATTTTAATCAATTAGAAAAAGGAGATACCGTAGAAATTTACTCCTTTCTTGAAGATACCTTTTACGATTTTAAAATAGTTATGTGGGGAAGAGAAAACCTGAAAACGAAAGCAGGAACTTTTAAAAGTATTAAATTTATACCTGTGATGCCTAATAATAATGTTTTTGAAGGAGAAAATGCCATTTTGGCTTGGTTTTCAGACGATGAAAATAAAATACCCCTTAAAGTATCGGCTAAAATGTTTATTGGTCATGCAGGCATCGAACTTACTAACTATGATAATTTAAGCAAACCACCAGCACTTTTACCTGAATAATTCAT
>CAZGDC010000135.1:0-6834 GCA_964524405.1 uncultured Roseivirgaceae bacterium | reverse complement strand
AAATAAGAGTCTTATGTCTTTAATCTTTTTGTCTTATGTCCGTCTGGTTAATAATATGGTATTACAACTGATTTAATAATTTTACGGAGTTCCTTCATAGTAGAGGCCACTTCCTTTACGCCAATATTAGTTAACTTTTCTGTATGCCCTGGCAATATATGGGAAGCTCCCGCAAAACCAATTACCTGCAAACCAGCAGCCAAGGCAGCTGTTGCACCTGTAATACTATCTTCTACTACCAATAATTCGTTTCTTGCAAGGGCTAGTTTTTGCACAGCCAAATTATACACATCTGGTGCAGGCTTTGGGTTTTTAACCTGTTCAGAAGAAAATATATGACCCGTAAAATAGTGGCTAATATTGGTTTGTTTAATTTCTTCTTTTACTTGCCAAATGGCTGAGTTAGATACTATTGATTTGGGTAGGGTAATAGATTGCAACATTTCTTTAACACCATCAATGGCCTCCACTTTAGCCACAATTTTTTGCTCCAACTCATTAATAAAGTTCGCCTTTTCTTCTCCAATAAGTTTTTCTCCGAAAAAGGTATCTAAAATGGATGAAAACGTAGCCCCCGAAAAGTTATGTAGGTAATATTCAAATTCTACTTGAGCCCCTCTTTGAGTCATCGCTTCTACCATAACTTGGGCGGCTGTGTATTCGGTGTCAACCAATACTCCATCGCAGTCGAACAGGATGTGTTTTATCATTCGTTAAAAAACTATTTTGGAATTTTAATGCTATATTTTTTGCCAGAGGCAATGGTTAGCTTATCTTTTCGTAACCAAGGGTTATAGCGTTTAAGCTGCCGATAAGAAATTGAATGTTGTTGCGCCCAATCTACCAAACTTGGTATGGATTTAGTTACTTCAATAGCGTAGGTTTCATACGGTTGGTAAAGCTCGGCTGGGTTTATTTGAAACCCATAATCTGCTGGTGATTCCAAAATGAGCTTTGCTGCCACAATTCTAAAAATATACCTCGAAGTTTCTTCATTTAGCAAAAGGGAGTAATAGTCTTGCTCTTTCTGATGCTTCATAGCTCTCATCATCCCTGATACTCCTCGATTATAAGAAGCTGCCGCTAGCGTCCAGTTGCCAAATTTTTTGTAGGCATTATTCAAATATTTAGCAGCTGCTCGTGTTGATTTTATAGGGTCGTAACGCTCATCTACTTCTTCTGTAATTTCTAATCCTTGCTCTTTGCCCGATGCTTTTAAAAACTGCCAAAATCCCACCGCATTACGAGGCGAAGTATCGTTTTTAAAATTCGTTTCAATGGCCACTAAATACTTAAAATCATCGGGTATGCCAGCCTTGGCAAGCTCAGCAGAAATAGCGGGCAACCATCGATTCGCTTTTTTAATCATTAAAATAGTGTTGGTATGCCAATAGGTGTTAATATGTATTTCCCTATCCATCCGTTCACGCACATCGGGGTTAGCAAGGGGCATTGCCTCGCCTGCAAAGGCTAATTTGTTGGGCAAGGAAATAAATTTTGCATTCTCAAATTTTACTGTATCCGAAAGAGGAGACATGTTGATAAAATCACCGCTATTTGTACGGTTTATTTGCGAATACCAAGAACCTATAGCCGATACCCCCAATAGACCAATGATTATAACTAATATGGTTTTCAATTGCTTGCCCATTAAAAGTTAGGAGATAACATATATTGCGAATAAAAATTATCTATTACTTGTACCGCTTCTGTGGGTGTTTCAACTACATGAAATAAGTCCATATCTTTAGGGCTAATGTTCTCATATTTGACTAAAAGTACTTCTTTTATCCAGTCCACTAAGCCGCTCCAAAAGTCTTTCCCTACTAATACAATAGGAAATGCGCCAATTTTTTTTGTTTGGATTAGAGTTAGGGCTTCAAACATTTCATCCAATGTGCCAAAACCACCAGGCATAACAATAAAGCCTTGGGAGTATTTTACAAACATTACTTTGCGAACAAAGAAATAATCAAAATCAATGATTTTATCAGAATCGATATAAATATTATTATGCTGCTCAAATGGCAGTTCAATATTTAGACCTACCGATTTGCCGCCTTCGGAATGTGCTCCTTTATTACCAGCCTCCATGATGCCTGGGCCTCCACCCGTAATAACTCCATAGCCATGCCGTACTAATTTAGCTCCAATTTCTTCTGCTTTTTTATATTCTTCGTGGTCATTAGGGGTACGAGCAGACCCAAAGATGGATACACAGGGGCCAATTTTGTCTAACTTTTCAAATCCTTCTACAAACTCCGACATTACCTTAAAAATCATCCATGAGTTTTGCGATTTCAACTCACTCCAATCCTTGTTTTTAAAAGCTTCTCGTATTTTTTTCTCATCTTCATGAGATAAATTATTATTTTTTTTTGCCATAATTATAAATTAAAAAATGCTATCAAAACTAGCTATTTATTGTGTTTAAATTTTAAAAAAGCATAATTATTTATCTCTAAATAACGGGGTGCAGCAATTGATTTAATGCGTTATCTAGGTTCTTAAACTGAAACTTAAATTCAGCAGTTATTATTTTTTTTGAAGATGCCGCCACCCCTGTTAGTAACATAGTTGACATTTCTCCCAGCATCATTTTTAAAACAAAACTTGGAACGTTAGGAAAGAAGATTCTCTGGTTAACAACCTTTGCTATTGCATGTATAAAATCGCTATTACTCGTAATTTCAGGAGCAACCGCATTATACACTCCGCTGAATTTATTCTTTATAGCAAAAATATACATCTCGCATAAATCATTAATATGAACCCAAGGCATTATTTGGTCGCCAGACCCTAATGGTGATCCAACGCCCCACTTAATAGGCGATAACATTTTAGGTATTGCCCCTCCATTTTTACTAAGTACAACACCTGTTCTTAAAACAGTTACGTTGGTTTTACATTTTAAAATTTCTTTTTCCCACGTAACACAAACATTGGCTAAAAAATCAGCTCCTGCTTTATCTGTTTCTACCTTAGAATTTCTGGTGGCTTTTGTGCCATAATACCCCACAGCGGAAGCAGACACAACGCCTTTAATTCTTCCTTTGGAAGCCTCCACCATTTCAGCTACCAACTGGCTACCAACGGCTCTGCTTTCAAATATTTTTCTTTTCCTAGCTTTTGTCCATCGTCCTTCCGCTACATTAGCCCCAGCTAAATGAACAATATAATCAACGCCTTCGATTGCTTTGCTATCCCACACTTTTTCATCCAAATTCCAAGTAAAGCAAGGAACATCACCTTCTTTAATATGTCGAGAAATATGTTTTACAATATACTTATTAGAAAGAAGTAATGCAGTAAGGTGAGTTCCCACTAAGCCTGAACTGCCAGTAATAAGTATGGTTTCTTGCATCTATCTAAAATATATGTTCAATTTGGCACAATATTCGATTAATACTCGAATATAAACGTATTAACTCCCTGTTAAAATGAAATTAATAAGAATTATAATTATCCTGTTTGCTTGGGTTAGTTTGCAAACCAACCTTAAAGCCCAAGATTATACGGTTAAGGCTAAAACACATCGTATTAACAACACTAAGTACGAAGGCTTCAGTATTAGTATAAAAGGGGCAACAGAGCAAGTTACTAATCAGCTTTATACCTACTTAAAAAGTAAATCTAAAATTAGAAGAAAGCGTAATTATTACTCCATTGCTGAATTAAATATGGATAATATGAGTTTAGATAGTACTATAATTTTTCTTAAAATAGATGCTAAAGAGCCAAATACAGTTGTTTGGGCAGGACTTAGTGCTTTTGATTTAGAAAAAAAAGATAAAATTAATGAAGCTTTAAAAAAGGAACTGGTAATGATGGCTCGAAGTTATTATGTACATAAGCAAGAGCTAAAAATACAAGAGGCCGAAACGGCTGCTCAGGTAGTTAGCAAAAAACAACATACTTTAATTGATCAAAAATCTAGTTTAACTACAAAATTACAGGGAGCAGAAGCGAGAAGAATAAAACTAGAAAATTGGCTAGTAGAAAATGAGTTAACTATTAAGTCGCTGAACCAACAGCTTATAGACAACCAGTTTATGCAAGACTCTACTTACCTTGATTTGCAAAAAATTAATAAGGTAATTGATTTGCAGAAGCATAAATTAAAAGAAATTAAGTAGTATCTCTAAGAAGAATTATTGCCCTCCTACAATTGAAGCCGTTACTTTTTCCATTGGATAAGAAAGGGCATTTAATTGCAATTTAAAATTGGCAGCTACTTGAATAAAATCATCCATTAACTCTTTTTTAATAGGTTCAGAGGAAGGCAATTTTACTTTTAATGCATCTACTTGGTATCCGCTTTTCCAAAACCGATAACAAACATGATTTCCTTTTGCTAAACCGGTAGCTCCTACGTAGCCAATGGTTTGCCCTTGTTTTACATGTGCACCAGGCTTTATGCCTGAGGCAATTTTAGACATATGTAAATATTGCGTAGTATAAATAGAGTTATGCCTGATTTTTACATAATTGCCATTATATTTTCCATACTGGGCTGCCACTACCGTTCCTTCTCCTACACTACGAATTGGCGTTCCTCTAGGAGCTGCAAAATCCGTTCCTCTATGCGCTTTGTATCGTTTTTGAACTGGATGATATCGGCTGCCAGAATAACGAGAGCTAATTCGACTAAACTGAACTGGATATTTTAAAAAGGCCTTTCGCAAGCTTTTTCCCTCTTCATCAAAATAATCAACACTGGTACCTTGGTCGTATAAATAGGCGTAGTTGTCATATCCATTATGCTGAAAAACAGCTGCTTTAATCTCACTAATACCAATAGATTTACCTTCTACTAGTTGTTCCTCATAAATTACTTTAAACTTATCTCCTGGGTAAAGCCTAAAAAAGTCTATTTGCCAAGCAAAAACATCGGCTAACTCATTGGTAAGTATTGGAGATAAGCCCATATCGCTAATAGTGGCTGATAATGAACTTTTGATAGTGCCTGAAACCGTTTGTTCTTTAACGACAACTTCCTTCGATTTTTTTTCAGTAAAGATGCTATCGTCTAAATGAAAAATAACATAGTCGATATCATTATGATAATACACCAATGCTTTTGCTTTTGGTAAGCTATCGGGCTTATAAATAAGGTCGTAAGGCTTATTAACACGTAATTTACGTAAATCAAATACCCCTTTAGAACTTTGCGACAATGTATAAAGGTCGTCTTTGCTCACATTATAAGGAGATAGAATATCAGACAAATGTTGCCGCTTTTTTATAGTGCCTCTGGTAATTTGTAGCGAGTCGATAACTATACCATAAAAAACCACTGGCTCATAAACTGCCTCACGTTCTACCAATTGGGTTTCCTTATCTTCTACAATCTGAGAGTTAGTGCTTTGTACCCAAAGCTGGTAAGTGGTTAACCCCAAAATAAGCAATACTGCGCCAATAACTAGCTTGCTAGATAGCTTCATGTTTATAGAGAATTTATCGTTAAATGGAGTTTTATGTTTTCGAACTTTTCCACCTTCTTTTTTTGAAAGATATACAAATATAATAGCTGTTAACGAAATAGGTAAGAATCAATCTTAAATAATTACAATATAATTCGATACGATTCAACAAATTTCCCATTAATCAAGTGCTCTTGAATAATTTTTTCAAGCACCATTGGTGTACACGAATGATACCACACCCCTTCTGGATAAACTACCGCCACCGGGCCTTTCATGCAAATTCTTAAACAGTTTGCCTTTGTTCGATACACTCCTCCGGGTCCATCTAGTCTTAATTCTTTGAGTCTTTTTTTTAGGTATTTCCAAGATTCTAGCCCTTTCTTTTTAGAGCAACATTGGGCATCCGATGGATCGGCACAAATAAAAATATGTCGTTTAATTTTAGATAAGTGTAATGCTTTCGATTTTTCGAGCAGTTTTTTTGAAACCATCTATTAAAATCCCTTTAGGTAGGATGCCGCTAAAGAATCTTGGTTAAGGTTAGCATTATAAAATCCTCTATTTTGAGCCCATTTGCCATAAGTAGGATTGGGGAGTACGATGTATTTTTCTCCAAATTTAGTTTGGTTAGCCTCAACAGCTTCCTTGCGCTTATTGGCATCGTCCACTTCAAATTCGGCACTCATATCGTCTAAATTATCGCCTATTAAAAGTGCAATCTCAAACCCTTGATCTAGCACTTTTTGCCTGCGTTCTTCTTTACTCGAAGTTGAAGTTCGAAGCATAATTTGTGCGCTATCAACCTGTGGATAATCGTATTTATTAAGGTTGTTGATGGTGGCTTCTAATAAGTGCACTTTTCGGTTTGAAATATAAAAAATAACAATGCCTTTAGAGTCGGCATATTGTAAAAATGCTAAAGAACCAGGCACTGGTTTAGCTTCTTCTTTGTTTACCCATTCATCCCAATGATTGGGATAATTAAAATTTTCTAAAATTTGTTTGGCTTGGAAGGGGCTATTATCGAGTACTGTTTCGTCAATATCGAGTATAACTGCCAAAGGCGAAACGGCTGTTTTTAATTGTTTGTCTAACGAAACTCTAGCAATGGCATAGGCCTGTTCTGTAAGTGCCACATACTCAGGTGATTGCTGTACATAAATAGTTGCCATTGTATTACGCACGTGTATATTTTCTTTTATAGCCAATGGCTTACAAGAAGAAAAAATAACAAGCAAAAGACTATAGGTATATAAGAGGTATTTCATAAGTTGGTAGTAAAAGTGCAATTATACTCAATCGTACCTAAGATACCTTCTTTTAACGTGGCACTTGTTCTAAATGTCACTTTTGTAATGGATTATAGCACTTCTAAGATGCCTTTTTATAAATAAATTTTTTACTTCCG
>CAZGDC010000134.1:0-6907 GCA_964524405.1 uncultured Roseivirgaceae bacterium | reverse complement strand
CTAACTCAGGGTAAGGGCAGTTTTGTTCCACCACAAAAACATCTACTCGCAATTTTAGAATGTTGTAGAGTTGCCTCAAACTCAGATCTTGGTATTGATATACTTGCATTTTATTCATTACGCTTATTAATCCCAAACTTACGATTGAAAATTTAAACTATTACGTACATTTATTTCTCCTCAAAAAAAAATAGAGCAGAAATCCTTTAATATTTTTATTTTAATGGTTAAACCAACACAAGTTAATTCGGTTAAAAGCGTACTGAAGACCTACGTTTTAATTTTTATAATAGGCATCAGCTATTCTACTAATGCCCAGTCTACTAAAGATTTAACACCCTATAAAATATGGATTAATGGAACAGATAAAGTCGAGGGATTATTATATAACGCAACGGACTCCTCTGTTTTTGTTATTACCAATATCAGCCAAAACGACCCTAAGCCAACAGAATATCTAATTAAAGATATTAAAACCTTAAAAATTAGAAGGGTAAATAATATTAAAAAAGGGGCCATCTGGGGCCTTTCCATAGGGGCAGTATCGGGCGTAATAATTGGGGCAAATACAATTACTTCAGAAGGTTCTAAAATAGGATCTATTTTAGCCACTACCGCCATATTTACTACAATTGGAGCCTTAGCCGGAGTGCTAACTACAGCCCCTAAAAAAGTATATATAAGCCATACTAATTTAGATTACTATCTCCGTTTCTATAAAGCTAAATTAGTTCCCAAAACAATTAAGGCACAAGGATTCTAACATCCTCTAACTGCTCGCCACATCACTCCATCTCTACAATTAGGTCATCTTGGGCAACTAGCTCTCCATCTTTTAACGGAATGTATTTAACAACTCCATCAGCAGCAGCAGCTACATTGGTTTCCATTTTCATTGCTTCTATTACAAACAGCACGTCATTGGTTTTTACTTTATCTCCAACACGTACCATTACCTTACCTAGTCGGCCTTGAAGCGGAGCCCCAATTTGATTGGGTTCCATTGCTTTTTTATGCGCCTCTTTATCTACCACGGCAGTTTCATCTTTAATAGAAAGTGTTCTAGTTTGCCCATTTAGCTCAAACGAAACCGTGCAATTTCCATCTTCATCGGTAGCTGACTTGTATAAAAATTTAATCATTAATACCTTGCCCTCACCAATAGGCACCATTATATCTTCCCCTGGTTTTAAACCATAGAAAAATGGAATGGATGGGATAAAGCTAATGTTTCCGTACATGTTTCTACGCTCGTAAAAATCTTTAAATACTTTTGGATAAAGTTTAAAAGAAATAAAATCGAGCTCAGTTACTTCTTCGTCAAACTCTTGCTTAAACGCAGCCATCTCTACTTCAAAGTCGATGGGTTTAAGGTGGGCATTGGGCAGATTAGTAAAAGGTTCTTCGCCCTTTAAAATAATTTTTTGTAACTTTTTAGGAAATCCACCGTGTGGCTGGCCAAGCTCTCCTTTAAAAAAGCTAATGACCGAATCGGGAAACGATAACGTTTCTCCTCGCTCCATTACATCCTCTTCGGTTAGACCATTGGCGGTCATAAATAAGGCCATATCGCCTACTACTTTTGAAGAAGGCGTTACTTTTATAATATTACCAAACATATTGTTTACGATGGCATAATTCTTTTTAATGGTTTCAAATTGTGTTTCTAATCCAAGAGCTATTGCTTGCGGTCGTAAATTAGAATATTGCCCACCAGGAATTTCGTGCTCATATACTTCTGCGGTACCTGCTTTTAAACCAGATTCAAATGGGTAATATATTTCACGTACATCTTCCCAATAATTAGAATAGGCATTTAAACTTTTGAGGTTATACTTAGGTGCATTCGGTTGGTGCTCCAATGCTGCAACTAATGAGTTAAAGTTAGGTTGCGAAGTTAAGCCCGACATGGAAGCTAAAGCCACATCTACCGCATCAACACCAGCCTCAATCGCTTTTATATAACTAGCAGATTGCATACTAGAAGTATCGTGGGTATGCAAATGCAAAGGTATATCAACTGCTTTTTTAAGTTCTGTTATTAATTTGGTGGCTGCATAAGGTTTTAATAAACCTGCCATATCTTTAATCGCCAAAATATGGGCACCTTCATCTTCGAGCCTTCGAGCCAAATCGAGGTAGTATTGTAAATTAAACTTTTTCTCATTTGGGTCTAAAATATCGCCCGTATAATCAATGGCGACTTCGGCAATACCACCGGTGCGCTCACGTACTGCTTTAATACTTGTTTTCATGGCATCCACCCAATTGAGCGAATCGAAAATACGAAATACATCATTCCCATTCTCCCAAGCTTTCTCAATAAACTTTTCAACTAAATTATCGGGGTAAGCCTTATACCCCACGGCATTTGAGCCACGAATAAGCATTTGAAGCAAAATATTGGGAACGGCTTCTCTTAGTAATTGTAGTCTTTTCCAAGGGCTCTCGTGTAAAAATCGCATGGATACATCGAATGTAGCACCTCCCCAAACTTCCATCGAAAATACTTGCGGATGCTCTTTAGCAAAATTTTCGGCCACATTTAGCATATCGTACGTACGCATTCGGGTAGCTAATAATGATTGGTGTGCGTCTCTAAAAGTGGTGTCGGTAAATTGCACTACGGGGTTATCTTTTAACCATTTAGAGAGTCCTTCTGGCCCCAATTCCGTCAATAAGTCTTTGGTTCCTTTAGGGTGTTTTTCAATATGATTGGCACAAGGCACATTGGGCACTCTAAAAATTTTTGTTGGATCTGGATTTTTAATATCCGGGTTACCATTTACAATTACATTGGCTAAATATTTAAGCATTTTAGTGCCAGAATCTTGCCATCCAGTAATGTTAAATAAACTTGGATTTTCTGCAATAAAATTTACGGTAGCATTACCACTATAAAAAGTGGGATTAGTAATTACATTTTCTAAAAAACCAATATTGGTTCGCACTCCTCGTATTCTAAATTCTCTCAAGGCTCTATCTAATCGAAAGGCGGCTCCTTTTAGAGTGCGACCAGAGGCCGAAATTTTTACTAAAAGTGAATCGAAGAAAGGAGATATTTTTGCTCCTGTATAACAATTACCTGCATCTAAACGAATGCCAAATCCTCCAGCACTTCGGTAGGCAATGATGGTTCCGAAATCAGGGGTAAAGTTGTTACCTGGGTCTTCAGCAGTTATTCTACATTGAATAGCAAAGCCATTGGTACTAATATCCGATTGATTTTTGATAAAAATTTGAGGCTCTTCTAAACGGTAGCCTCGTGCTATTTCTATTTGGCTTCTAACAATATCGATACCCGTAACTTCTTCGGTAATAGTATGTTCTACTTGAACCCGAGGATTTACTTCAATAAAATAAATACGATTATCGCTATCTACCAAAAACTCAACGGTGCCTACATTATTATAATTTACTTCTCTGGCTAGTCTTAACGCGTACTCATATAATTTATTTTTTACATCGGCAGGAAGTGTTGGGCTCGGTGCAATTTCTACTACCTTTTGAAACCTTCGCTGCACCGAGCAATCACGCTCGTATAAATGCACAATATTACCATAATTATCCCCCATTATTTGCACTTCGATGTGCTTAGGGTTGTCTATGTATTTTTCTAAGAAAACGGTGTCATCTCCAAAGGCATTTCGAGCTTCGTTACGTGCTTCTTCAAAAAGACTAGCCAAGCTATCGGCATCTTTAATAATGCGCATCCCACGGCCACCGCCACCTGCAGCCGCCTTTAACATAATTGGATAGCCAATTTTATTGGCTTCTACTAATGCTATTTCAGCAGAAGTTAGTTTTGCCTTACTGTCTTCAATAATTGGCACGTTGGCACGAATAGCAATTTTTTTGGCAGCCACTTTATCCCCCAATTGTTCCATTACTTCTGGGGCTGGCCCTATAAAAAAGATACCTTCCTCTTTACATCTTCGGGCTAACCCAACATTTTCGGATAAAAACCCATAGCCGGGATGAATACCATTAACCCCTTTTGCTTTTGCCAATGTAATTAAACCCTCAATATCTAAATAGGGTTTTAGTGGGTCGTCATCGTCTCCAATTTGGTAAGATTCGTCTGCTTTATATCTATGTAAAGAGAAGCGGTCTTCGTACGTAAAAACAGCCACGGTTCTGATGTTTAATTCAGAGGCAGCACGTAACACTCTAATGGCTATCTCGCCTCTGTTAGCGACTAAAAGTTTGGTAATTTCATTATTAAGGGGCATTTTTTAAGGCATTTGTTTTAAATCAATTCAAAAATAGAAATTATAGTATCAATTATATTCCTAATTGGAATAAATGAAATAGTATTTATATAAATCAAGCTTACCGTCTCGGCTATGGTTAGTCCGTAATTTCAGAGAACTGAATTTTCGGACTACACTTAGCCAAATTTTTTATTTATTTCAATAGTGTTTTCACTTTATTTCTTTATTACTATCATTCTGTAGTCTAATTTGGATTTATGTCCAGTTTTGTCGTCTTCAAATATATACTCAAATTTTAAATCAGTCAGTCTGTTAAACTGTTTTTCAAGGTCAATTGTTTCGTTTAAAATTTCAACCTTTTTCCCAGAGTCTTGAATGCAGAAAATTACCAAGCAACCACTTTTGATTTTCGATAGGATTTTTTTGATAAAATCGTTTTCTTTTTTTCTGTCCTTTTTTTCGAAATGAAACATACTGTCAAGTAGCACAAAATCATAATTATCAAAATCTTGAAATTCAAAAATATCTGTAACTATCCCTGTCAGTTTCAAGTTTTCTATTTCAGCAATTCTGTTCATTTGTTCAATTCCGACTGCCGAGTTATCAATACCTACGACTGTAAATCCAAGTCGAGATAATACAATTGCATCACGTCCTTGTCCGCAACCTATGTCCAGTACTTTCCCTTTTTTAGGATGTTTAGCAAAAAACTCAGTCAGTTCTGGATATGGTTTTCCAAAATAATTTTCTGTCTGATAATATTTATCGTAAGTAACTATCATTCTCTTTTTTTGCATTAAGCACAACTATCGACTAATACCATTAAAATTTGCAAGCCAAATCATCCATTATCCGCTCTGCGTGAACCCGCGAATTTTCAATAAACCATTTATTCGTTACTAAGCCTCCACATACAACACCGGCTATATATACATTTTTTGCACCCGACTCATTGGTTTGCTCATTATAAATGGGGGTATGATATTCATCTCTTTCAAATTTAACCCCTAGCGACTCTAAAAAGCTAAAATCTGGTTTATAGCCCGTCATGGCTAAAACAAAATCATTTTCTATGGTTATTGCCCCATCAGGCGTATTTGCTAAAACAGTAGTTTCGGTAATTTTGGTGAGTTCAGCGTTAAAATAGGCCTTAATCTCTCCTGCTTTAATTCGATTTTCAATATCGGGCTTTACCCAATACTTTACACTTTCACGAATCTTATCTTCTCTAATAATCATCGTTACTTCAGCTCCTTTTCTAAATGTTTCTAATGCTACATCTACGGCAGAATTAGCAGCTCCTATTACCACTACTTTTTGCCCAAAATAAGGGTGAGGCTCATCGTAATAATGCCTCACTTTAGGCAAGCTCTCGCCTTCTACCCCAATTAAATAAGGGTAATCGTAAAAGCCAGTAGCCACAACAATTGCCTTTGATTGATAATTACCTTTTGCACTTTCTATCTGAAATAGTTCGCCAACTTTAGTAATCCTATCTATTTTCTCATACAAATTAAGGTTTAATTTCCAAGTAGTGGCCACTCTTCGGTAATATTCCAATGCCTCAAACCGATTGGGCTTACTTTGGTGAGATATAAATGGAACGCCTCCTATCTCCAATTTTTCAGAGGTGGAGAAGAACGTCATCCCCTTAGGATAATTATAAATTGAGTTCACTAGGCAACCCTTGTCGAAAATTGCATAACTTAATCCTGCTTTTTGAGCTTCTATTCCACAAGCCATTCCAATGGGGCCTGCACCTATAATAACAACATCAAATGTATCCATATAAAAATTTAGACTACAATAGTATAAAATGGTAGTAGATTAGTGTTTATATACCTAAATAAAATACTGAATGTTTCAGTTTTTAAGTAATACCACCAGCAACCAAGAACACGAAAAAAATAAGGACTACCGCAATGTAGTAATTATTCAAGCCATCATTATTATTTCTGGCTTAGTGCTTACCACCTTTATTAATTACGATAATCCACAATTTAGTGATAAACTAATAATTACCTTATTTTCTGGATTTGGAGCCTTCTACTCCTTTTTATTATGGGATTTACTCAAAAATTTTACTTCCAATAAATTTTTAATTGGAGGAATCCTTTTAGTGCTCACCACCATTGTAATTATTGGGCTGTTAGGAGAATTTCCATTTTATAAATTTATTGAGGTTGAAGACAGAAGAAGTTATTTATTTGCTTTGCATCTAGGGCTTTTTCCCATAGAAATTACCGTAATTGGCTTTGCAATTCGCGATTTATTTTCGGGCAATACATTTACCAAAAGCAAGCTTTGGGGTGCTGCTGCAGTCTATTTAATGATAGGTATTAGTTTTGCAAGTTTATATGATTTAATCAATATTGCCAATCCTGGTATATTAGGAGTAGAGCTTTCCCTTGGCCTAGAGAGCTATTCGGAGTTTATTTATTATAGCTTTAATATTTTAGGAGGCTTAGATACGGCTTACCCCAATCCAGCTCCTTTACTTCGTAATTTAGGTGTTATCGAAGCGGTTTGGGCAAATTTATATGCTATTTTAATCATTGGTAAGTTATTGGGATTGCCGAGTAAAATAGAATAAGCTATTTTAACGTTAACCAGTACCTAATCAACTTCGGTTAACAATATAATATAAACAAATCAGGACCCCCGAGAGGGAGTCCTTGATTTAACCTAACCTT
>CAZGDC010000133.1:2838-6909 GCA_964524405.1 uncultured Roseivirgaceae bacterium | reverse complement strand
TTATAGATTAATTTAAGCGGAGGATAATATAACCTGAATAATGTTTTCAAAAACTCGGGATTTATTTTGAGTCCATTTTCAAAAGGTTTATAAATTAATCAGGATAAAAAGGAGTGCTAAAATCTAGCACTCCTTTTTATATACTTGGTGCTAATACCATTTTAATTTTGAGATGTCGTAATAATTAGGTTGAACTATTTTTTACAATATCGAGGCAAAATAATATAGCATAACTGGTTCTGCTATATTATTTTAACGATGAGAGTGTGAAAAAGAATCAATCTAATGCGGCATCTCAATGTTAATATGGTATAACTCCATTTTAAATAAATGCTCATCAATTAGCATAGCCGACCAGTTTTCATTGCCATAAATATACAGTGTGCTGTTATCAGAATCTTTTAATTTTCCATACTTTAAATAACTTTCCCAAACATAATCAAGGTACCAGTCAGGTTCCGCTCCCCATCGTTTTTCTTGAAGCCTTCGTTTAAAAAACATGTTTTTAGGTATATTTATAAATATGCGTTTATCAAATAATCGGTTTAACTCTTCTGAATAAAAAATTAAAATACCTTCGGTAATAACAATATCATATTGGCAGATAGCTTCTTTTAATCGGTTCTTGATTTTATCAAAATCTACAGAAATAGGGTGCTCCCAGTCTGTATAATCTTTTATTTTTGGTATATCTGCTTCGTTTCTAACAAAATTATCCATCTCAATTAAATAGACACTTTTTTTTGGATAAAGCGATTTGATATAATTTGAAAGGCTCGTTTTTCCAGCTCTGCTTACGCCTCCTATGCCTATTGATAAACCCTTCATGTAAGTAAATGACTCTAATTTTTTTGCTCTAGAATCGAAAATAGTTTATCTAAATCAGGTGTTATAATTATTTCAATTCTTCTATTAAGTGCTTTATGCGCGGGCGTATCATTACTTGCAACAGGCAAATTTTCTCCTCTACCTGCCGGTGTTAATACATTTGGTTTTACACCTGCATCTACTAAAATTTTAACAATAGAAGTAGCTCTTAGCACACTCAAGTCCCAATTGTCTTGCAGATATTTCGATTTTCCAGCAATGGGCACATTATCTGTGTGGCCTTCGATTAGTATATGAATATCTGGAGTGGTTTCTAGCACGCCTGCCAATTGTTTAAGGGCTTTAACTCCTTTTGGATCCACAGAAATACTGCTCGATTTAAATAATAGTTTTTCGGATAAAGAAACATATATTTTTCCGTTACGCTGTTCAATCGTCAGGTCGCTCTTTCCAAAATCGAGCAATGCGGCACTTAAATTTCCTTTTAAGTGCTTAATAGCGTTTTGCGATTCATGCACCACTCTTTCGAGTTCCGCCACTTTGGCCTCTCTTAAAAGAAGACTGTCCTCCAATTGGTTATTATTATAGGTAGCCTCATCGAGTGTTTCTTGCATTGCTAGTAACCGTTGATGTTGCTCTTTCATATCACGAGTCATCTTACCGCTATTATTTAGTGCATTAGTATAATACGTTTGTAGTTTGTCGTGTTCCGCTTGCAGGCTAGAAAGGTTCTCGGTAGTTTTTGCAAGTTCTTTTTCTGTTTCTTCTTTATGAATAGTAGTAGTTTCTAAAACAACCTCTAAACTATCTTTTATACGGGTAAATTTATTAATATCTGCTTGCATATCAAGCATATCTGCTTCCATTTTTACCTTTTCAGCCAACAGCTCATTAAACTGTTTTTTAGGAATAACGCAGCTAATCGAGGCAATTAAAATAATAATAAGATAGAAAAAGAACCGCATAAAATAAGTTTTAAATTAATACGACAAATATAAGAAACAGTCGCATTATTCATCTTCTATACATTTATTTTTCTTTCAGATTCAACCTTATAACTCACAACTTCTTCAAGTACCTTTGTGTTAAACGTTACTCATAACATTATAGCAAATAATATAGCAATGATTAAATCAATTTTTATATCCTCTGCTGAGCCATACTCTGGCAAGTCATTAATTACCTTAGGTGTATATGAAACCCTGCTACGAAAAACGCCTAAAGTAGCTTTTTTTAAGCCAATTATTCGCGACCAACAGGAAGGGAAACAAGACAAAAACATTGAATTAATTTGCTCAAGGTATAATTTGCCGCAATTGTACGAAGAGTCTTTTGTGTATTACCGTAAGGATGCTCAAAAACTATTAGGCAAAGGAAAAATTGATGAATTTATAGAAACCGTCTTGCTAAAATATAAGCAGCTTGAAGAGAAAAATGACTTTGTAATCGTAGAAGGATCTGATTACATAGGAGAGGGGTCTTATTTTGAGTTTGATATTAATGCACTGGTAGCCAAAAATTTAGGATTGCCTGTTTTAATTATCGGCCAAGGCTTAGGGCGATCAATGGAGGAAATATTGAACCCATTAACCATGGCTATAGAAACCTTTCACAATCAGGATACAAAAATAATAGGGGTAATTATTAACCGCGTGTTGCTTAATCGTAAAAAGGATTTGTTAATTGCCATGAAAAATGAGTTGCCTCCAATTTCAGGTTTTCATTCAGTAATACCATCCGATCCTATTTTGAGTAGCCCTACGTTAAGAGAAGTAGCCCAGCAATTGGGTGCTCATGTGCTTTTTGGTGAAGATCAATTGGATAATTTAGCTACCTCTTTTCAGTCAGTAGCCATGCAGCTTAATAATTACCTTACATTAATGAAAGATGGCAGTGTTGCTATTACACCTGGTGATCGGATTGATATATTAATGGGCGCACTGCAAGCAAACAGGTCTCAGAATTTCCCAAGTATTTCAGGCATGGTGCTTACGGGTGGTTTTGCTCCTCCCAAAGAAGTATTTAAACTATTAGAAGGGTTGCCTAATTTGTTTCCGATATTATCTGTTTCCGATTTTACCTTTCAAACATCTGTTAATGCGGGTAATATAAAATCTTCCATTACCAGCTCCAGTAATCGAAAAATCAATATTTCGTTAGAGCTATTTGATAAACACGTTGATTTAAAGGCATTTGAGGAACGTGTAGATAGTACAAAAGCAGCAGGAATGACTCCCAAAATGTTTATCTATCAATTACAAAAACGGGCGGCCAGCAACCGTAAACGAATTGTACTACCCGAAGGCAATGATGATCGAGTATTAAAGGCCATCGAAATTCTACAAAAGAAAGACGTGGTGGATATGATTGTGTTAGGAAATATTGAGGAAATAAAAAACAAGGCAAAAACGCTTGGATTAATTATTGATTTCGATAAAACACCCATTATTGATCCCGATGATACCGAAAAAAGTAAAGACTATGCCAAGGAACTTTTTGAACTTCGTAAAGAAAAAGGAGTATCGCTTGAAATGGCGACTGATTTAATGCACGATGTATCTTATTTTGGCACTATGATGGTACATAAAGGAGAAGCCGATGGTATGGTTTCGGGAGCTGCTCACACCACGCAACATACCATTCGGCCTGCGTTGCAGTTTATTAAAACCAAGCCAGGTTATAAGGTGGTTTCCTCTGTATTTTTTATGCTGTTAGATGACCGCGTGGTGGCCTATGGCGATTGTGCCGTAAATCCTAACCCAACGGCAGAAGAACTGGCAGAAATTGCTATCTCCTCTGCCGAAACCGCTTTGCGATTTGGTATTGAACCAAAGGTAGCTTTACTTTCGTACTCCTCTGGCGATTCGGGCAAAGGAGAAGAAGTAGAAAAAGTAAGAAAAGCCACCAAATTATTTAAGGCAAAAGCCCCTCAGTTTAAAGTAGAAGGGCCCATTCAATACGATGCTGCCGTTGATATGGAAATTGGGATTAAAAAATTGCCAAATTCTGAAGTCGCTGGACAAGCTTCCGTGTTAATTTTTCCAGACTTAAATACAGGTAATAATACGTATAAAGCGGTACAGCGTGAAACGGGAGCCATTGCCATCGGCCCTGTTTTACAAGGGCTAAATAAGCCTGTTAATGATTTAAGCCGTGGTTGTTTGATAGAAGATATTGTAAATACCGTAATTATAACGGCCATTCAAGCACAAAGCAGTTAATGGTGTTACGTTTTAAACAACA
>CAZGDC010000133.1:0-2738 GCA_964524405.1 uncultured Roseivirgaceae bacterium | reverse complement strand
AATACCCAATACCCAAAAATCAATGAAAATATTCGTAATAAATACAGGAAGCTCTTCTATAAAATACCAACTATTTCAAATGCCAGCGGGCGTTGTGCTTTGTACTGGTTTAATCGAACGAGTGGGTGAAAAAGAAAGTGTACTTACTCATACCACTCATCCAACTACAGATCAAGAAGTAATATATGTGGATAATAAGGCTATCGAAAATCATTCCATAGGAATGAATCGGATATCCGATTTATTGGTGGATAAAAAATTGGGTATTATTAACTCGGCCGATGAAATTGATTTAGTTGGGCATAGAGTAGTGCACGGAGGAGAAGAGTTTGCTAAAACCACTATAATTACGGAGGCTGTAAAGCAAACTATTAAAAAATTATCGTCTTTAGCACCTTTGCATAACCCAGCAAATTTAATTGGAATTGAAGTAGCCGAAAAAATTTTTATAAAAGCACGTCAAGTAGCTGTTTTTGATACGGCCTTTCATCAATCTATTCCGGCAGAGGCTTACCGGTATGCCATCCCTAATACATATTATACAGAGCACGGAATAAGAGTTTATGGGTTTCATGGCACTTCTCATCGCTATATTACCAAGCGAGCAGCTAGCTTGGTAAACAAACCATTAAATAAAGTAAACCTAATTACCATTCATTTAGGCAATGGTGCTAGCATGGCCGCCATTAAACATGGAAAAAGCATAGATACAAGCCTTGGTTTAACCCCATTGCCAGGGTTGGTAATGGGTACTCGTAGTGGAGATATAGATCCTGGCGTAATTTTTTACCTCAACGAAACCTTAGGATACGAATTGGCTGACATAAAGAACTTGCTTAATAAAGAAAGTGGGCTCAAAGGCTTGGCGAATGATAATGATATGCGAGGAGTAACCGAGCGAGCTAAAGACGGTGATGCAGAAGCCATATTAGCCCTTGAAGTTTATACCTATCGCATAAAAAAATACATTGGGGCTTATATGGCGGCTATTGGCGAACAACTCGATGCCATTATTTTTACAGCAGGGGTAGGAGAAAATAGTGCGATGATTAGAGCCATGTCCATGAATGGATTATTGCATTTGGGTATTGAGCTACATGCAGAATTAAATATGACAAGGGGAGGGGAACGTAAAATATCTACTCAGCAATCGACTATTGATATTTGGGTAATACCTACCAACGAAGAGCTGGAAATTGCACGGCAAGCGTTTGAGCTAAATTAATCCCCACCTCAATTGTATAGGTGGGGTGAGGACTAATACCATATTAACATTGAGATGCCGCATCAGATTGAACTATTTTTAACTTGTTGAAAATAAAGGTCTTATATCTTTAGTCTTTTCGTCTTATATCCGTCTGGTTAATAAAATAAAAACACTATTTCAAAGATTGACTAATATCGCCAATCAAATCCTCTACAAATTCAACACCAATAGAAAGTCGTATTAAATTATCCGTAATGCCCATTTTTTTTCTGCTTGCAGGATCAACGCCAATATGGGTCATAGAGGCTGGGTGTTGAGCTAAGCTTTCGGTGCTGCCTAAACTAACGGCTAGCTTCATTAGTTGCAGTTTATTTAAAAATGCAAATGCTTCTTTTTCTCCCCCTTTTATGGCAAACGAAATCATGGCACCTGGCGCGGTGTATTGTTTTTTATATATTTTATGGGTGGCAGAGCCTTCTTTGATTAACCCTAAATAAAACACTTTTTCAACCTTAGAATGATTCGTTAAAAACGTTGCTATTTCTTGGGCATTCTTAGTTTGCTGATCCATCCTAATTTTAAGCGTTTCTAAACTGCGAAGCATAAGCCAACAGGTATTAGGGCTTGCCATATTGCCTAAAAAGGTACGCAATACTTTTATGCGTTGCATTACTTCAGCATTACCACTAACAGCACCCGCAATTAAATCGCTATGGCCTCCAATGTACTTAGTGGCAGAGTAAATAACCATATCTGCCCCATTTTGTAAGGGGTGCGACCACAATGGACCCATATATGTATTATCAACCGCTATGTATGTTTTGCGCTCCACAGTGCTAAAGTAATTGGCAATCTCTTTACAC
Source organism: uncultured Roseivirgaceae bacterium (assembly GCA_964524405.1). Taxonomy (GTDB): domain Bacteria; phylum Bacteroidota; class Bacteroidia; order Cytophagales; family Cyclobacteriaceae; genus JAKISE01. The sequence continues at coordinate 668 of CAZGDC010000133.1, read as the reverse complement.
ATTTCAATATCTAAAATATCGTTGGTAGGGTTTGCGGGGCTTTCTACATATATAAGTTTAAGCTTGTCTTGTTTTCCAGTAGCCTTTATTTTTATAATTATATCTTCTTTAGTATCTAAGTGATTAAATCCAACACATTCTACGCCAATGGTGGGTAAAAAATGGTGTATAAAATGATCGGTTCCACCATACGTAGGGGAGCTGTATAATAGCAAGTCGCCAGGCTTTAAAAATTCTAATAATACTGTGCTAATGGCCGACATGCCACTCTCAAAAACAGCACAATCGTCTGCTTTATCCCAAAGACCTAATCTGTTTTCCAGTATTTCTAGGTTTGGATTATTAATTCTACTATAAATTAAGCCTAGTTCTTCGCCTTCGTTTTTATCTCTTAATCCATAAGCTATCTCAAATTGTGCTTTGCCTTCTTCTGCCGTTTTAAAAACAAAAGTAGAAGTATTAAAAATGGGCACTTTTACAGCACCCTCCGACAATTCTGGCTTGTACCCATAGCTCATCATTAAACTTTCTGGACGCATATCTTTCTTGTTCATATCTTGTTTTATTATTTTTAAATCCAATGCTCTACAAAAATAAGAAGTAAAAGAGCTAAATAATTTTATTATTAAAATAGCAGAAAATAAATCTAGGTTAATTAAAATAAAATA
>CAZGDC010000132.1:0-6923 GCA_964524405.1 uncultured Roseivirgaceae bacterium | reverse complement strand
AACGAATGGCTTTTTTAATGCTTTTTTCCCCTAGGCTACTTTATTTATGTACATAACTAGGTTCTACATTCAACACTTTAATTGCTTTCAATATCATATCCGAATCCGAAGGCATAATTTTTTCAAATTTAATCCCTTCTTGTTTTTCCCAATCATCCAACATTATCAACATACTTAGCATAAATTTTTCTTCCTCAAAATTTCTCCTTAAATTCAAGAAATTTTTTTGCCACATCCTTATAACTGATATTACTTCGAAGCCCACCCTTTTCACTAATTACAATCATTGCACAAAGATATTGTGGAGATTTTGCTAAATGATAGGTAAAAAACCTAACTTACAGATTCTTAAAAATACGTAGATAATCGCCTTTTTAAGATGGTTTTTTACTAATATTTTTGTCATATAAAAATATGTTTTAGTTCATGTTATTAAACTTATTTTTAGGTATTTTGAAAGCTCGCAAAAACACATGAAAATAATAATAGCAGGTGCAGGAGATGTTGGATATCATCTTGCCAAATTACTAGTACTCGAAAATCACGAAATCACGGTGATTGACCTTAATGAAGGAAAACTAGCACACCTCGCCAAACACTTAGATGTAGTAACTGTAAAGGGTAATGCAACTTCTTTTAGTGTGCTCGAAGATGCAGACATTGCGAATGCTGAACTTTTTATTTCAGTAACAGAATCTGAAGAATCCAATATCTCCACTTGTATTATTGCCAAGCACTTAGGGGTTAAAAAAACAATTGCTAGAATACAAAATACTGAGTTTTTAGTACGTAAGGATAAACTTGATTTATTTGATTTGGGAATTGATGAAATTATTTCGCCCGAATCATTAGCAGGTAGAGAGATTAAACGCTTACTGCGAGAAATTGCTTTAACCGATTCTTTCGATTTTGATGGTGGAAAACTATCTTTAATTGGTTTGCCCATTCACAAAAACAGCCCCTTGGCAGGCAAAACGTTGTTGGAAGCATCAAAATTAGACCCTACCAATAGTTTTATTACGGTTGCTTTACTACGTAATAAAAAAACCATTATTCCACATGGTAACGACACTTTTGAAGTAAACGATCACGCTTATTTTATTTCGCTACCAAGTGCTATTGATAAGGTAATAATGCTTTCTACTAGAGAAAAGAAGCAGGGGTTAAAACGTGTAATGGTACTTGGTGGAAGTAAAGTGGGCATAAATGCCTCTAAGCAGCTTAGTAAAAAATATAACGTTAAATTAATCGAAATTGATAAACAAAAATGCTTTGAGTTGGCCGACATGCTACCCAATGTTATGGTAATTAATGGAGATGCTCGTGATGTAGATTTGCTTCAAGAAGAAGGGCTAGACGAAACAGATGCATTTATAGCCGTAACGGGCAACTCTGAAACCAATATTATATCTAGCTTGGTAGCTAAAGACCATAATGTTAAAAAAACTATTGCACTAGTTGAAAACGTTGATTATATCCATCTTTCTCAAAACATTGGAGTGGATACCATGATTAATAAAAAATTGATTGCCGCTAATTTTATTTTCAGGTCTATACGAAAAGGCGATATTGTTAACCTTACATCTATTCATGGAGTTGATGCCGAAGTGCTTGAATTTGTTATTAAGGTAGAGTCGAAAATTACGAAGGATACACTTAGGTCGCTTGATATTCCGGATTCCGTAATTGTGGCGGGTGTTATTCGTAAAGGGGAAGCTATTATTCCAAAAGGAGATTTTCAATTTAGACCCAAAGACAGAGCGGTAGTTCTTTGCAAGCCAGAGTCCATTCAACGGGTAGAAGAATACTTTTCATGAAAAGGTTTAATGTAAAGCTGATTGGTTCCATTTTGGGTCTGCTACTAGTTATTAGTGGGTTTGGAATGTTACTATCCCTTCCTTTTAGCCTCTATTATCGAGAAGATTGGTCTCCCATAGTTTCTTCCGCTGCTATTACTATTTTTACGGGTTTTCCTCTTTGGGTATTGCTAAAAAAAAATGCATCGCGAGAGCTAAAAAAAAGAGATGGTTATTTAGTGGTTACACTTGGGTGGCTGGTAATGTCATTATTTGGCACATTGCCTTATCTGTTAAGTGGTAGTATTCCAAATTTTACCGATGCTTTTTTTGAAACCATCTCTGGGTTTACAACTACTGGCGCTTCCATTATAAATAATATTGAAGCAGTGCCCAAAGGCATTCTGCTTTGGCGAAGTTTAACACAATGGATAGGTGGCATGGGTATAATTGTATTAGCCGTGGCTATTTTACCTATACTTGGTATTGGTGGCATGCAGCTTTTTATTGCAGAATCGCCTGGTATTTCTGCCGAAAAATTAAAGCCGCGCATTAAAGACACAGCCAAACGTTTATGGTTGATTTATGTGGGCTTAACAGTACTTGAAATAATCTTGCTGATGGCAGGAAACATGTCCTTTTTTGATGCGCTCAACCATAGCTTAACCACTATGGCAACAGGAGGTTTTTCAACTAAAAATGCAAGTATTGCCCATTTTCAATCACCCTATATACAGTATGTTATTACATTTTTTATGTTTATGGCGGGCACTAGTTTTACGCTTACTTATTTTATTCTTAAACGTAAATTTAAAAAAGTAGTTAATAATGAAGAATTTATAGTGTATCTATTTTTTACACTAATTATTACGGTTATTCTTACGGCATTTGTTCATACATCTTCGTTATTACCATTTGAAAAAAACTTTAGAGATACCTTATTCCAAGTAGTTTCTTTTATTACTACTACAGGTTTTATAACCGAAGATTATACGGCATGGTCGCCCTTAATTACCATGGCTTTCTTTGCCCTTCTATTTATTGGGGGATCGGCAGGCAGCACTGCTGGAGGAATAAAAATTGTGAGGCATATTGTGTTATTTAAAAATAGTTTTTTAGAAATGAAACGCCAATTACACCCCAATGCGGTAATTCCTGTTAGGCTTAATAGCCGTGCAATTCAAGGGGAGGTTACCTACCATGTGTTGGCTTTTATGATGATTTACTTTCTTGTTTTTTCATTGGGCAGTATTATAATGGCGTGGGTTGGGTTAGATTTTACAACGGCACTAAGTGCTGTTGCAACCAGTTTAGGCAATGTAGGCCCAGGCATTGGAGGAGTTGGCCCACTCCATAATTTTAGTGCCATACCCGATGTAGGAAAATGGGTGTTATCTTTTTTAATGCTGTTGGGCAGGCTAGAATTATTTACTGTTATTATATTATTTACACCTTTCTTTTGGAAAAGAGAGTAATACCATATTAACATTGAGATGTCGCAATAATTAGATTGAACTATTTTTTACAATATTGAGGCAAAATAATATAGCATAACTGGTTATGGTATATTATTTTAACGATGAGAGTGTAAAAAAGAATCAATCTAATGCGGCATCTCAATGTTAATATGGTATAACCCTTTTACAAATTTAAGAGGGTTGTTTGTGAGTAGATAATTTTATTATACTGAGGATATGTATGCCAATTTATAAAAGAAAAAGAGTCTTTTATATTAGAGAACTGGAGTATAAAATGTAAACAATGGTCATCGTTTCAATATACAAAAAAAGCCCCGCAGTTGCGAGGCTTTTTTTGTACCAGGAGTGGGACTTGAACCCACACGACCCGAAAGTCACAAGATTTTAAGTCTTGCGTGTCTACCAATTCCACCATCCCGGCCTGTCCTCCGTAGCTTTAGCGAAGGAGGACTGCCTCCCTAAAAAAGGAAAGCTTTTCTTTAATTTAACAATCTGTTAAATTTTAAATGGTATAAAATAAAAATGAGCACTAATCAACTTGACCAATTGCTCTATTTTTGAGCGAAAGACGGGATTCGAACCCGCGACCCCGACCTTGGCAAGGTCGTGCTCTACCAGCTGAGCTACTTTCGCTTATTTTATGTTTAAAAATCATCATTTAAGGCGTTTCTCAAATGAGATTGCAAATTTATACAACCGCATTTAATAAACAATAATTTCTATGTTTTTTAATTTCTTTTTCTCATCCTGTTTTAAAGCTTGCTAGAAAGAGTTCTATTCCAACTTCCTTTTTATTTCATTTAACTTTAAAAGTGCCTCCACTGGAGAAATAGTATTAATATCTAGCTTCCTTAGCATATCTTCTACTTCCTTAAACTTAGGATCTGCTTCAAACATGGCCATCTGAAAATTATTTTTTGGCATTTCCTTTAGTTTTTTCTCATCCTTGTCTTTCTTTTTATCTTTTTCTAAAAAATGCATTATTTCATTGGCTCGTAATACTACGGGGTTTGGCATGCCTGCCATTTGTGCTACATGAATACCAAAACTATGCTCACTGCCGCCTGGCTTTAGCTTGCGCATAAAAATTACCTTATCACCCACCTCTTTTACCGAAACATTAAAATTTTTAATGCGATCAAAATCTTCGGTTAATTGATTAAGCTCATGATAATGAGTAGCAAATAACGTTTTAGCTCTTCCATTTTTTGAATTATGTAAATACTCCACAATAGACCAAGCAATGGAAACTCCATCGTAAGTGCTTGTGCCTCGGCCAATCTCATCCATTAAAATAAGACTTTTGTCAGATAAATTATTTAGAATACTGGCCGTTTCGGTCATTTCTACCATAAAAGTAGATTCCCCTTTCGATAAATTATCAGAAGCCCCAACACGTGTAAACACTTTATCAACCAAGCCAATAGTGGCACTTTCGGCAGGCACAAAAGAGCCCATTTGTGCCATTAGTACAATAAGTGCTACCTGCCTTAATAAAGCAGATTTGCCTGCCATATTAGGGCCTGTTACTATAATTATTTGTTGAGAAGAGTTATCTAAAAAAATATCATTGGGAATATAAGGTTCCCCTAATGGTAATTGTTTTTCAATTACTGGATGTCGCCCTTCCTTTATTTCAATACTATCTGAATCTGAAATAATGGGTGCTACATATTTATTTTTAATGGCTACAGTAGCAAATGAGCAGAGGCAATCAATAGCCGCTAGAACTTGAGCATTTTGCTGAACTTGCTCAATATAATCTGCTGCAAACAATACAATATCTTGAAAAAGTTGTTGCTCAATTACTAATAATTTTCCTTCGGCACTTAATATTTTTTCTTCATAAATTTTAAGCTCTTCGGTAATGTAACGCTCGGCATTTACCAATGTTTGCTTACGAATCCACTCCTCAGGCACCTTATCTTTGTGCGCATTACTAACTTCTAAATAATAGCCAAACACCCTATTATAGGCGATTTTAAGCGAGCTAATGCCTGTTCGTTCTACTTCTCTATCCCTAATTTTCTTTAAATGGTCTTTTCCCGAAAATGCCAAAGATCGAAATTCATCTAGCTCTGCATTAATTCCTTCTTTAATAATTCCTCCTTGATGCACTAACATAGGCGCATCTTCTTTTATTTCATTTTCAATTTTGGTTAAAAGCAATTCACATGTATGAATTAAATCAGCCTTGCGGGCAAGTTCTTCATTTCCACTCGCCAGCAGTTGCTCCTTAATGGGCAGCGTATAACTGAGCGATCGTTTAAGCATTACAAGCTCTCTCGGATTTACTCGCCCAACAGCTACTTTTGAAATTAATCGTTCTAAATCGCCAATATGGCTCAAGTTACTCGTAACCATTTGCAATAATTCGGCTTCTTGTTTTAAAGCCGCAACCACTTTTAATCGAGCGTTAATGGCCTCCTCACTTTTTAATGGAAGCACTACCCATTTTTTCATCATACGAGCTCCCATGGGAGTAACCGAATAATCGAGCACATCAATCAAAGGCACTCCTCCTTCTAATTGAGGATAAATAAGCTCTAGATTTCGAATGGTAAACTTGTCCAACCAAACATATTTTTCTTCTTCTATTCGAGCAATAGAATTGATATGCGAAACCTCTTTATGTTCAGTTTCTTTTAAATAATTTAATACAGCTCCTGCAGCGGAAATGCCTATTTTCAAAGAGTCTATTCCGTATCCTTTTAAATTGGAAGTATTAAAATGATTAGTTAATGATTCGTATCCAAAATCAAACCCAAATGCCCAGTCGTCTAGTGCGTAACTATGGTATTCCTCTAAATCTAATGCCTCGTATGCACTTCGATTTGGCTTAGCATAAATTAATTCGGTAGGACTAAAACTTTGTATCAGTTTACTAATATGTTCCGAATTGCCTTCTGCTACCATAAACTCCCCCGTTGATAAATCCAAAAAAGCAATTCCTAACACATCCTTTTCAAAAGCAATGGCAGCTAAATAATTGTTTCGCCTTGTCTCCAACACATTATCGCTGTAAGCCAATCCTGGAGTAACCAACTCCGTAACCCCTCGTTTTACAATACCCTTTACTGATTTAGGATCTTCTAATTGATCGCAAATAGCTACTCGATTGCCAGCACGTACTAATTTTGGCAAATAGGTTTCGAGTGCATGGTGCGGAAACCCTGCCAATTCTATATGTGAAGCAGCTCCATTGGCACGTTTGGTAAGCACAATATCAAGTACCTTGCTTGCCTTTATTGCGTCTTCACCAAAGGTTTCATAAAAATCGCCTACTCTAAATAACAACATGGCACCAGGGTACTTTACCTTGATGGCATTATATTGTTTCATTAATGGGGTTTCGCTAGGTGCTTTTACTTTAGTCAATTGTCCTCTATTTTTGTTGCAAATATTGAATTTTTATTGCGATTTTAGAAGAGGAAAAACGTTAAGGTGTATAATATATTATAGGGTTACCCATTTAAGTCGCATAAATTTTAATTTGCGAAGATTAATGAATTAATTAGGCTAAGAATAAAAATGCTTTCGAAGACGTATCAAATCAATGGGCAGACAGAGTTAGGTTTCCACTCCCTAACATTCCATTAAAACCACTCTTACAAGTCATTCCTAAGGTCGCGAAGGACTCCTATGGATG
>CAZGDC010000131.1:0-7017 GCA_964524405.1 uncultured Roseivirgaceae bacterium | reverse complement strand
AACGTCATTTCGTAGTGCAACGGAGAAATCTTTGCCACTTATAGTAGCTGTTAACGTGATGGTAGTTTACCGTGATTAATATATTTTTAACTTGTTGAAAATAAAGGTCTTATGTCTTTAGTCTTATATCCGTTGGGTTAATGGCTACATGGCTAAGATTCTCCATAGGAGTCCTTCGTGACCGTGACCTTCGGAATGACTTGCAGGAGCGGATTTAGGCTCAATACGGTGGGTTGGATGCACTTGTTCCAAGTTACCAAAATTTGCTTTCTTAGCGGGTTAATCCAGTCGGCATCTTCGGTGCTATCTCCCCCTGCTAAAAATGCTGACGTATATGTATTAAAAATATCAGAATAATCAAAGCTGGTAAGTTTGTGAGAGTAAAACCGAACTCAGAACTTCGAACTCAAACCCCAAACTTCTAGCCTAACCAGTTTGATAAGTCTTACTATCTCCTTAATTTGCCTTCTTAATTTTTTAGTATGACAAAAACCCCTTCGCTTTTACAAGCTCTAATTCCTATCATTTTTTTAATTGGATTACTTTCCATTAACGTATTTTTATTTTCAGACGATGCCACTTATGGACCCAATCAAATAGCCTTATTATTATCTGCGGGTATTGGGGCTTTAATAGCAGTAAAAATAGGTTTTACGTGGGAGGAGATTTTAAATGGCATTATTAAAAGCATAAGCTCGGCTATGTCGGCCATATTAATTTTAATGCTTATAGGGGCATTAGCAGGCACTTGGCTAATAAGTGGTATAGTGCCAGCACTCATTTATTATGGTTTAGAGATTCTTAATCCTACTATATTTTTATTTGCTGCCGTAATTGTTAGTGCGATAGTATCGTTAGCCACGGGTAGCTCTTGGACTACCGCTGCAACCATAGGTATAGCACTGGTAGGCATTGGTAAGGCTATGGGTATTCATGAAGGAGTTGTAGCAGGTGCCATTATATCGGGGGCTTATTTTGGAGATAAAATGTCGCCCTTATCAGACACCACAAACCTTGCACCTGCCATGGCCGGTACCGATTTATTTACACATATTAAATACATGGCATTAACTACAGTGCCAACCATAAGCATAACCTTACTTATATTTTTGGTTTGGGGCTTTACCATCGATAGCTCATCAAGCATTGAAACGGTGGAAGAAGTGCACTCAGCGATTGCTTCAAAATTTACAATAACACCTTGGTTATTTTTAGTGCCAGTAGCCGTAGTGGGTATGATTTTAAAAAAAGTGCCTGCATTACCTGCTTTATTAGCAGGAGCTTTACTAGGAGGAGTTTTTGCTGTAATTTTTCAACCCAATATTGTGTTAGAAATTGCCAACTCATCTACTGAATCATATTGGAATTATTACAAAGGAGTTATGATGGCAATGTTTGCTAAAACAAATATAGTAACGGGTAATGTAATGGTAGATGATTTGCTTTCGGCAAGTGGCATGTTTGGTATGATGAACACCATTTGGCTAATTTTATGTGCCATGGTATTTGGTGGAGTAATGGAGTCGGCAGGCATGCTAAAACGCATGGCCGATAGCATTATTCAATATGCCAATTCAACAGGATCGTTGGTGGCCTCTACCGCAGCAACATGTGGATTTTTTAATGTAACAGCTTCCGACCAATACATTGCCATAGTGGTACCAGGCAGAATGTTTGCACCTGCTTATAAGGAGAGAGGTTTGGCTCCCGAAAACTTGAGTAGAACACTAGAGGATGCGGGTACAGTTACTTCTGTATTGGTGCCTTGGAATACCTGCGGAGCCTACCAATCAGCCGTATTGGGGGTAGGTACTTTTACCTATCTACCTTACGCATTTTTTAATATACTAAGCCCAATTATGACCATTGCCTATGCCTATTTAGGCATTAAGATTAAAAAATTGGCATCAAAAAATAAGAGTTAATTTTATGCCATTACAAGAACGAATTTCTACGGACGAAGTAAATACTTTACCGATGAAAGCTTATGAAGGTGAAATTGTTTTAATCGATACAGAAGACCAAGTAGAAAAAGCAGTTACAGAAATCGAGCAGTTTTCATTTGTGGGATTTGATACTGAATCGAGGCCTGCTTTTAAAAAAGGGGAATCCCACCCTATTTCCTTACTGCAATTTGCAACGCCACAAAAAGCATATCTATTTAGAGTAAATTTAATTGGCATGCCAGCACGGTTAAACTATTTACTTTCTAATCCTGCTATTATAAAATTAGGCATTGCTTTACACGATGACATTAAAGATTTAAGAAAACTTGGTGTTGCTAATCCACAAGGCTATCAAGATATACATTCCTTTGTAAAGGATAAAGGAGTGATTAACACAGGTCTTCGAAAATTAGCTGCTATGATACTTGGTTTTAGAATATCCAAAAGTCAACAAACAAGTAATTGGGAAAACCCAACGCTTAACGAGCGTCAACAAGTATATGCCGCCACCGATGCGTGGGTATGTCTCAAAATTTATGAGCGATTGAAAGAGTTGAACTTAATTTCTTAAGCAATTCTATTAAGTATCTGTATTGGCCATTGCCGTTTACATAATCATTTACAAGCAATAGAGTTATCAGTAATTAATCCCATATAATTGTGCAATTGTATTCGTTTAACCCGTTTTATACTAACAGAAATTTATGAGAAAAACCACGCTTCTACTTATCGGTTTTTTATTGGTAGCATTTAATATACGTGGGCAGCATGTTCAAAAAAATGCCTCGCAAATTTTGCAAGATATTCAAAAACTAAATGTGTTAGGCAATGTGTTATACTGGGCGGCACACCCAGACGATGAAAACACTCGATTAATCGCTTATTTTAGCAACAAAGTACTAGTAAATACGGCCTATTTAGCGGCTACAAGAGGAGGAGGAGGTCAGAATTTAATTGGGCCAGAATTAACCGAAGGACTAGGTGTAATCCGCACCCAAGAACTACTGGCTGCTCGAAAAATTGACGGAGGGCAACAATTTTTTACAAGAGCTACTGATTTTGGGTACTCTAAAACAGCCGATGAAACTCTTAAAATTTGGGATAAAGATCAGGTATTATCTGATATGGTTTGGGTGGTTCGTAAGTTTAAACCAGATGTAATCATTACTCGTTTTCCGCCCGATAAAAGAGCAGGGCATGGGCATCATTCTAGTTCTGCTATTTTAGCAGAAGAGGCGTTTAAATTGGCGGGCGATAAAAATGCCTATCCCGAACAACTTAAATACGTAAACATTTGGCAACCCACGCGACTAATGATTAATTCAGGCCGGTGGTGGAATAAGGAAATTGAAAAACAACCCAACACCATTAAGATTGATGTAGGCACTTATAACCCATCTCTGGGTATTTCTTATACCGAAATGGCGGCTATAAGCAGGTCGCAGCATAAAAGTCAAGGATTTGGAGCTACTCATGTTAGAGGGAGCCAAATAGAGTACTTAAAGCCAGTTTTGGGAGAAAAAGCACAGCATAATGTGTTCGAAGGGATAGATTTAACTTGGTTGAGAGCAGGTGCGCCTCGGTTAACAAAAGAAGTAAATGAAATTATTCAAAATTTTAATCCTGCAAACCCTGCTAGTTCTGTGGAGGCATTACTTAACCTAAGGTCGAATATTGATAAAGTAATGGATGATTTTTGGAGAGCTAAAAAATTACAAGAGGTTGATGATTTAATTTTACAATGTGCAGGTATATTTATAGAGGCAACCGCCAATGAACCTATAATTGTGCCAGGCGATTCGTTACATATTAAGATAGAATTAGTAAATAGAAGCAATGCCTCTGTTACGGTAAATAGAATTTTTATTAAAGATAATTATCAAAATAAAGAGCCATTTAAACTGGAGGAGAATAAAAAAATAATTCATAAAATTAATTTTATAACTTCCAAAACAAAGCCATACTCTGGCCCTTATTGGTTAAATAATAAGGCAACCGTAGGCATGTATGCAGTAGAAAATCAACTTTTAAGAGGTACACCTGAAAATAAAGCAGCTTATATAGTTGCTGTACACCTTGCTATTAATGGGGTAGAGCTTAATTGCATTATTCCGGTGGAATATAAATGGACGGATCGTGTGGTAGGAGAATCGTATCGACCGTTAAATGTAGTTCCTGCACTTACATCTGCCTTTGAAAACCCTGTTTTAATATTCGATAATGGAAAAAGTAAAACTGTTAGCATACGTGTAAAAGCAAACCACTCTATACAAAATGCCAACGTAAAATTAAAGCTTCCTTTAGGTTGGAACTCTGAACCTGCTGAGATAAACATTAAAAAATTAAGTAAGGGTGCAATAAAACAAATTGAATTTGAAGTTTTTCCTAAAAATGCAGAATCAACGGTGCATACTATTATAATTGAAACAAAAGTTGATGATGAAACCTTGAGCAAGTCGATGCAAATTATTGGGTATGAGCATATTCCATACCAAGTGTTATTGCCTAAGGCAACAGCTAAAGCCGTTAGTTTACAAGTAGCAGTAAGTGCAAAAAAAGTAGGGTATATTATGGGGGCTGGCGATGAGGTGCCCAAAGCCTTAGAGCAGTTGGGGCTAAACGTATGGATAATGACGGAAGATGATGTGACTACTGAAAATTTACAAACGTTAGATGCCGTAGTATTGGGTGTGAGGGCTATAAATACGCAAACTTATCTTAAAAACAAGAAAGATGTTTTACTTAATTATGTACATAATGGAGGCACCTTAATAACACAATATAATACCATTAGAAGAATAGATTGGCATGATTTTGCGCCCTATAAACTCACATTTTCGGGGGGGTCGGCCCGAAGCAGAGTGGCAGAGGAGTCTGCGGAGGTATATATTACTGATAAAAATGCAGCCGTTATAAACTACCCTAACGTAATAACACCCCAAGATTTTGAGGGGTGGGTGCAAGAACGGGGCTTGTATTTTCCTCAAGAGTGGGATAACAACTACCAAGCTCCGTTAGCGATGCAAGATACAGGCGAAAAAATGCACAACGGAAGCCTCTTAATTACTAAATATGGGAAAGGATTTTATGTATATACGGGGCTTAGCTTTTTTCGTGAATTACCCGCAGGTGTTCCTGGTGCATATCGGTTATTTGCTAATATTTTATCATTAAGTGCTAACCCAAATACCAATGTTCAAAAACGATAGTCGCTTCTATTTTCTACTATTAAAAGAATACACTACGACTCCAACGCTTGGCACATATAAGAGGTTTTGTGTAGCTTTGATGGGCATATTTAGTGCAAAATTTTCTATCTTTTTATCTTCTACTTTTTATCCCCCACTTATTAAATGAATAGCATCGATTTTATAGTCTTGTTTGGCACGATGCTCAGCATTGTGGGGTATGGTATATGGAAAACCCGAAAAAGTAAAGATTTGAATAGCTATCTTTTGGGCGATAACTCGATGAAATGGGGCACGATTGGCTTATCAGTTATGGCAACACAAGCCAGTGCCATTACTTTTTTATCAACCCCAGGGCAGGCGTATCAAGATGGCATGGGGTTTTTGCAATTCTACTTTGGCATGCCGTTGGCCATGGTTATTTTGGCTGTAGTGGTGGTTCCTTTATATTATAAACTTAAAGTATTTACCGCTTATGAATTTCTTGAACAACGATTTGATTTAAAATCCAGAGCACTTACAGCCTTTCTATTTTTAGTTTCCAGAGGATTAGCAGCAGGTATTACTATCTATGCGCCTGCTATTATATTAACATCTATCCTAAACTGGGATATTAATATTACCATTTTAATTATTGGAGTAGTTGTAATTATTTACACGGTTTCTGGTGGTACTAAGGCCGTGGCTGAAACCCAAAAGCAGCAAATGATTATAATTTTGGGCGGTATGGCTGTGGCTTTTATTGTATTACTAACCCAGTTGCCTGCGAATGTAGGCTTAAACGAAGCCTTAGTAGTTGCCGATAAAATGGGAAAAATGGATATAATAGATTGGGAATTTGATGTAAATAACCGTTATAATATTTGGTCGGGTATGATTGCCGCCCTGTTTTTATTTTTGGCTTATTTTGGAACCGATCAATCGCAGGTGCAGCGGTATTTATCGGGTAAAAGTGTTAAGGAAATAAGACTGGGACTTTTGTTTAATGGGGTATTTAAAATACCCATGCAATTTTCGATTTTATTAGTAGGTGTATTGGTTTTTATATTTTATCAATTTACCATGCCACCTATGTTTTTTAATCAGGTAGAATTAGATAAATTGGAGAATAGTAAATATGAGCAAGAATATACGAATCTAAAAAAAGAGCACAAAGCAGTATTTGATGCGAAGAGGATAAAGTTAGTAGAATTTGTTTTAGCAGATAAGGCTGGAAATCAAGTAAAAGCCGATGCGCTTGCACAAGACATTAATGTGCTAAGTGCCAAGCAAGCGTCTATTAAGGCTAACACGGTAGGTTTAATAAAAAAGGTAAACAAAGAGGCGGATGCCAAAGATTCGGATTATGTGTTTATTACATTTATAATAAACTATTTGCCTCATGGATTAATTGGTTTATTAATTGCCGTTATCTTTTCAGCAGCCATGAGTTCAACCTCCTCCGAATTAAATGCACTGGCTTCTACTACCGTTATTGATTTTTATAAACGCATGGTAAATAGCACAGGATCTGATTCGCATTACTTGTTTATGACACGCCTATTTACCGCAGTTTGGGGTGTGCTAGCCTTGCTGTTTGCCATGTTCGCTTCGCAATTAGATAATTTAATTCAAGCTGTAAATATTTTGGGGTCTGTTTTTTACGGCCCTATTTTAGGTATTTTTATTGTAGCTTTTGGGGTTAAGTATGTAAAATCTAATGCCGTGTTTATAGCCACGTTTGTATCAGAAGGCATCATTATTTGGCTGTATTTTCTTACCCGTTCCGGAGAGTTAAAAATTTCATATTTATGGTTTAATCCCATTGGTGCTTTACTGGTTGTGTTAATTGCTGTTATACTACAGTTTTTAATACCAAAGAAAAGAGGGGTTTTGAATGCTTA
>CAZGDC010000130.1:0-7106 GCA_964524405.1 uncultured Roseivirgaceae bacterium | reverse complement strand
CCAATTGTTTTTACCCCACCAACGTTCTTTGGAACCTCCCATGCCATCAATTAGCAATATTACCGGAAAAGGTTCTTCCCCTTTAGAAGGAATAGCTAAATAAGCACCTACTCTTTCGTTAACGCCTGTAAAGTAAAATTCTGTTCTGGTATAATTTTGAAATTTTTTAACTTCAATTTCAATCGGGTTTAGTGGCAAATTTTTATCGTAAGAGTACGCCTCTTTAATTACGGCAAAACCTTCCTCACCAATACTCGGTTGGGCAACCACTATTGACTGAAGTAAAACAAAAAAAATTAAAAAAATGCTATTGCTGTTTTTCTTTAATATCATTTTCTATACGATTAAACATTTTTTTTATTACCTGTGATATAGCCGATTTAAACTTTGCAGGGTTTCTATCCATCACACTTTCTAATTGAGACTGTGCCAAAACAGTGCCTGTTGCATCTTCCATTAAAATAAGTGTAAACGCACCTTCGGTATAACTAAAGCTATCCTGCTTGGTATCAACCCAAGGTTTATAAATAACGGCTGAGTCTAAGCGGGAGTCAACTTTATCTCTAATAAGCAAAGTGTAGGTAATGATTAGATCCGATTGTTCTTGATTTTGAACGAGTCCCCAACCGGTCATTTCTTTTATAATTGATTGATTAATTAAGGTTCTGTTTTCGGTATTATCGTATTCTGGCTGTGTAATATTTATTTGATTTTTATACTCAATTAACCTAAATGTATCGTACGCATTAATGGTAAATATTGGAGCCGTAATGGTAGTAAAAGAGGAAACTTTACATCCTGCTAAAATCAAAAAAAGAGCCCATTTTTTCATACCCTAATATACAAATTTTAACCTAAACTATTCATTCCCATTTTTATTTTGAGATGTCTTAGAATGCGGGTTAACGGATAAAATTACCATTCCACGGATTGGAGGAGCAAAATCGCTTAATGTAGCGGTTGCTCCTGCAATAATTTGCTGAATAGTACCTCTAAGAAAATCCAACAACCTTAACTCCGAAGATCTGTTAGATTTGTACGTAATTAATTGGCAATATTTAGTATCATTGTTACTCAGAACGAAGTTAAAGAGTCTTATCAATTTATCACAACGTTTAATAAAATTGCTTCATTACTAGTAACGAAACTATTTTTTGACTTTCTAACCTAAATTGTAAAAGAAGATGTTTTTAAAATGAAGAAATCAGTATTTTTTATCACCTTCTTATTAGTAGCTTATACAAGCGTTAGCCAGCACTCTTTGGTGGGTAAAGAATCCATTTTTAATTCCTATGCCGATGAGCAGAACCCTGTGTTAAGCCCTGATGGAAGAATTCTGTATTTTATTAGAGCCCACCATGCACAAAACATAGGGCAAAAAATGGATTTAGGAGACATTTGGTATAGTAGCCTAGATTCAATTACACGCAAATGGTCATCCCCTCAAAACATGGGGCCATTATTAAACAACCAATTTCATAATGGAGTAATTGGCTTTGGCCTTAAAGGGGAGATGTATTTATATAATATTTATGAGCTCGATGGGAAAGCTCCTAGATCAAGAGGCGTTTCAGTAGTAAATGCCATTGCCCCTCCTACACTTTGGACTGCCCCTATTACATCAACGGTTCGTTATTTCTATAATTTATCTGATAATCATAGCATTTCCATTTCTAAAGATGGGAAAACAATGTTATTATCCTTAGAATCTTTTAAAACACGTGGAGCCGAAGATTTATACGTAAGTTTTTGGATTCCTCAATTAAAAGCCTGGTCGGAGCCTAAAAACTTGGGCGATCAAATTAACACCATGTACCAAGAAGTAACTCCCTTTTTAGCGGCTGATAATAAAACATTGTATTTTTCTTCCAATGGGCATGGAGGTATGGGCAGCAAAGATGTATTTTCTGCTAAGCGATTAGATAAAACATGGACTCATTGGTCGAAACCTGTAAATATGGGAGCAGATGTAAATACCGAAGGAGCAGAAACGTACTATCAATACCTCGCTGATAAAGCGTTGGCAATCTATACAAGTACCAATAATAGTGATGGTTATGGAGATATTCATTTTAAAAAAATTTCCATTAAAAAAATGGCCCAAACAATAGGGTATAAAATAGAAATTCCAGCGGTTACAACAGTTCATATCTCTGAAGTTGCACCCATAAAATCGGATTTTTTTATCGAACTTAAAGGATCTATTATAGATGTAAACACAAAAAAATCAGTTGCCGCTACCATAAGAATTAGTGGAGGTAGCTTTAAATCCAATCAAACATTAGCTACTGCTTTTGCTTTTAAATTGCCCACCGTTAATGAATATACGTTGGTTGTTGAGGCAGATGGTTATATTAGTTACAGCGAAAAAATAGATATTAGAACTAACGCATTGGCAACCTTAGAGCATACGGTAAACTTACAACCCATTGAATTAGGCACTACGGTTAAATTAGACTTGGTATTATTTGCAAGAGGAAAAACTGATTTTTTAGAAGAATCGTACGAACAGTTGGATTTGATGATTCAAATGATGAAAGATAACCCTACGATGGAAATTGAATTGGGGGGGCATACAGATAATGTAGGTAGTACGAGATTAAATAAAAAGCTAAGTCAAGAAAGGGTGGATGCCGTGGTTGCTTATTTTATTAAAAAAGGGATTGATACTAAACGACTTTCTGGCAAAGGATATGGCGGTGCTAAACCTATTGGTTCTAACAAAACCGAAGCCACACGAAGGCTTAACCGAAGAGTAGAGTTTACGGTTGTGAAACAATAACCTGCAACCTTAGGCACTGTTAAAGAATAACTACTCCTTTTTGACTAGCTCTTTTGTCTGTCTTTTTCGTTAAAAAACAGAACCATAACTATGCTATACTTAGGTTTTTTGCCTCAAATACAAACACAATTTCTTCGTCAAATTCGAAGCATTTATTCTTTAACAGTGCCTTAACTTAGGATTTGCTCAAGTTACACCATACTAACCTCTGAGAAATCTACTCTTTGAGTTCCTCCAAATTTGTTTTCGCTAATACATAATCAGGAGAAATAGCCAATGCTGCTTCAAATGCTTTTTTCGCTAACTCCTTATTCCCAATTTCTTTATTAACTAGCCCTTTTAAGTTTAATACCGCTACTTTCATAGGGTATTCTTTAGATACTTGATTCTCATCCGTAAAAACCACTTTAGCCTCTTTTAAGTCTAAGTGTTCTAATAAAATATCAATATTAACAACTACCTCAGCATATTTTTTTAAGTCGTACTGCAAAAAAGCCATTTTATATAACGCATTTAAGCTGCTAGAAAGCATGTAAATTTTTTCATATTTAGGTAATGCTTTATCTTTTATATTTAAATTTTCAAATGCAATAGCACCTAATTCGAGTGCTGCCAAATTAGTGGGGCTATTCGCCAAAATATCTTCACATATTAATATAGCTGATGGGTTCTGACCCGCATCAAAGTATAAATAAGCAAGGTTGTAACGTAAAGAATCGTTTTGTGGCTCTAAGATAACTAAATTATACAGTGCGCTTTTTGCCTCCGCATAATCATTGTATTGCATTGCTAATCTGTAGTGTGCATCATATAACCAATATATGGGCGATTTGTCAGCACCATTTGTTTTTTGTTCTGTTGAATCGTTTTGAGCTACCGATTGAAAAGAAAAAAATAAGAATAGGAGAATCAGTTTGATTGGTGTTTTCATGTTTGCTTAGCTGAGTTTAAGTTATTAATTTTTTAAATAAACTACCCCGAGGCAGAGCCATCGGAGTATTAGTTGGAGTTTGCTTTGCAAACAATCTTGTTTCCGACCCAAAGGGTCGGGGAATTAAACCATGGGCTATCGCCCTGCGATTAAATTATATTTTACAGCCAATCGCATCATTAGTGCTTTAGCTTCTTCAAAGTTATTACTAATTTTTCCTTCCAATATGGCTTCTTTAATATCATCTTTAATAAGACCAACCTCACGCGAAGGTTTTAAATTAAACGTTTCCATAATCAACTCACCACTAATCGGTGGTTGAAAATTTGAAAGATGGTCATTTTCTTCCACATGAGCAAGTTTTTGTTCAACACGTTTAAAGTTACTCAGGTATTTTTTAACCTTTTGGTCATTTTTAGAAGTTATGTCTGCTTTACAAAGCATCATTAAAGCGGAAAGATCAGTGCCTGACTCAAATAATAACCTCCGTATTGCCGAGTCCGTAATATCTTCTTTAACTAATGCAATTGGTCTTAAATGCAACCGAACGAGCTTCTTTACAAAATTCATTTTCTCATTTAATGGTAATTTTAATTTCTTAAAAATACCAGGCACCATTCGTGCACCTTTATCTTCGTGCCCATGAAAGGTCCATCCAACTGTATTATTAAATCTTTTGGTTGCAGGCTTGGCAATATCGTGTAAAATGGCCGCCCATCGCAACCATAAATCATCCGAAACTTTGGCCACATTATCAAGCACTTGTAGGGTATGGTAAAAATTATCTTTATGCGATTTTCCCTCTTTCGTTTCAACGCCATGTAAAGCGACCATCTCAGGAAAAATTTTAGCTAATAAGCCCGAAATAAAAAGAAGTTTAAACCCGTAAGAGGGTTTTTCTGAGGCAATAATTTTATTTAGCTCATCGGTAATTCGCTCTTGAGAAACGATGGAAATTCGTTCTAAATTATGGGTAATTGCTTCAAATGTATGTGGCTCAATATCAAAGCCTAACTGCGTTGCAAAACGAATGGCACGCATCATTCTAAGTGGGTCATCCGAGAAGGTGATAGTAGGATCAAGCGGAGTTTTTATACGCTTCCTCTTTAAATCTTTTAACCCATCAAACGGATCTAATACCTGCCCAAACGAATCTTTATTTAGGCTAATGGCGAGTGCATTAATCGTAAAGTCTCTTCTTAATTGGTCATCTTTAAGGCTGCCGTTTTCAACAATCGGTTTACGAGAGTTGCTTCGGTACGATTCCTTTCTTGCTCCCACAAACTCTAACTCGGCATCGGTTGTATTTAGCATTGCGGTGCCAAATGACTTAAAAATAGAAAGGTTGCTTTTAGGAAATGATTTATTTACTTCTTCTGCCAGTTCAATTCCACTACCAACACACACAAAATCAATATCTTTTGAAGTACGCTTTAAAAAAATATCGCGTACATATCCTCCAATAATATACGTTTCAAGATGTAGCTTTTCTGCTGCCTCTTTTACCTTTAAAATAGAATTAATGTTTATTTGCTTTGCTAAATTCATATACGTATCCACTAAAAATGGCATATTAAGCACAAAAATAGCACTTTTGTTTTGATAATAATTAACAGATAGGTCTGTAGATTTTAGATAATACCATATTAACTCGCATTGGATTGGATTGGTTGTTTTTCACAACCTCATCGAGGCAACATAATTTAGTGTAACTAATTATTACGACATCTCAAAATTAATAGGGCATAATTAATTTTTACGGAAGATATTAGCTCCTACGCTCGACTTTTTATTAAACGTAGGGCAAGGCAATATTTTGTTTTTTCTACTAATTCTTCTCGGATGAGAAACTAATTCAAATTCATAAATAAGCGATACTTCATGCGCACCACCCGTACGGGCAGAAAGTTCTGAAATAGTAAAATCGTAGCTATAGCCAAATTCGAAATAACTAAATAATAACCCCATGGTAAACACCGCTGCATCCCTTGTGGATTGGTCATTAAAATCTTTAATAAAAGGAACTCCTCTATAATACAGCCCAATAACTACGGGAGCAACGGTATAACTTATCCCTATATCTAATTGGTGGATGCCTCCTTGAAAACGATACATAAAAGAAGGTGCTACAGAAGATATCATTTGCGTACGGTGGTTATCGCCATAGATAGGGATTCTTACTCCACCCGTAACAACCACTTTCATTGGCAAAGGGCTGTCTCCATCAATAATAGATGCATTGGGTTGGTTTAAATGATACACAGAAGCTCCAATCCAACTCTTTGAGCTGTACATTAAAAGCCCTGCACCTGTATCAAACATCTGTATTTGATTTAACCTAGCCACATTAGGATCTAAAGATCCAGGTATATTGCCATTCGCAAAATCGAGCTGATCGCCAAATAGCAATTTATTGGCATCAAATGAGTTCCACGAATAACCAAAGTAAATCCCTGGTGATAATACCCAATTACCTACCATTATTTTATACGAATAATTAAATCGAGCGGTGGTATTTTTTAAATCAGCAGAGCCTGCTTTGTCTGCAATTAATTGTAAGCCAAACCCACTTTTGAGCTCTGGTCTCCAAAAATCATAAGAAAAAGCCATGGTTTGAAAGGCTTGAGGTAAATTTGGCCATTGAATTCTCCCATTAAATATAACTCTGTGCATAGCGGTTGAACCTGTAAACCCAGGGTTTACACTTAGTGGAGCCGCATTAAATTGCGAAAATACAGGGCCAATTTGAGCCTTTACGCCTAATGAGGCTAATAACACCACGCCAACTACTGCAATTATTTTTCTCATTGCTACAAATATATACATTCTACCTTATCAAATTAATATCGCCTACAATTGTAGTTTGCTGACCCGAAAGGTACACCAATTCTAACTTATACACATATACCCCTGCAGCCATTAATTTGCCTGTGTTATAGTGTCGTCCATTCCAACCTTCGGTTTTTACATGACTTTCGAATAATAAATGCCCCCATCGGTCAAAAACCTGCATCATAAAACCGTCCTCTCTTACTCCTTTTATGCGAGGCAAAAACACCGTATTGGAACCTCCTGCTCCTCCGCCACCTACAGAACCATCGCCTCCAATACCAGAACCTGGGAAAAAGCCATTAGGAATATCGGAAGAGCCCGATTCTACAACCGTTACTGCTTTTTCTACAATAACAGTATCTCTACATCCTGTTGCTGAGTTTACAGCAATTAAGGATACATCATATACACCAGGGTCGGAGTACATGAATGAGGGCTCAAACGCATCGGAATCCTCAATTCCATCTCCGTCAAAATCCCAACTAAACTCATCTGCCAAACTACTTAGGTTAGAGGTAAACATCAATTGATCGGGCAAAAACACCACCTCTGGCCGTACAC